>JBMDWS010000281.1:0-6159 GCA_048594695.1 Truepera sp.
CGAGTCGTTCCTTCCCGGCCTCGCAGGGCCGAATTAAAGGCTGATCTAATATACAGATTTTTGGCGCTCCACGCAATGAAAGACGACATTACAGTTTCTCTAGTCGTTTGATAGAGTAAATGCTGTGATCAAGAGCAAGAAAGAGTATCTCGCCTACCTCGAGGCCGACCGAATCAATCTCGGCTGTAAAAAACGACTCAAAACCTACCTCTTTCATGAGATATGGCGTTACCAGAGGCTTTTGCGCAAGGTCGAGTACTACACCAACTGCAAGCACGATCCTGTTTCAAAGCTCTACCGCGTGTGGTTGCGTTACCGCTTGGAAAAACGGGGAATCTATCTTGGCATTGCAGTGCGTCCAAATGCGACGGGTCCAGGACTGGTAGTGGGACACGAAGGCAATGTGCGTGTTCACGCCAATGCCCGAGTGGGCGCGAACTGCAAGATTCTCGAGGGGGTCAACATCGGCGCAACCGGCGGGAGTCGCGCCGCACCCGTGATCGGGCAAAACGTCTACATCGCTTCGGGTGCCAAGGTTTTTGGCGACATCCGCATCGCTGACGGCATCGCCATTGGTGCCAACGCTGTCGTCGTCAAATCGTTCGACGAACCCAACATCACGATCGGCGGCGTCCCGGCTAAAAAAATCTCGGACAAGGGTGCGCAAAATGTCGGCTGGGTTCCTAAGAATACCTATGTGGCCGATTGACCTGGAGCTGTTGCTTGAAAAATCTACACTGGGTTCGGTTTCCTACCCTTGGGTCTGCCCTGTAGCTTAGACCCGGTAAGGCAAACCTGCCCGTACGTCGAGAGATTCTGCGTAGTGTAGCAGCGGCGATTCTTGGGGCAGCTCGAGCCCCAAACTATGTGTCATGGCTCCCGGCGGCACGTCGAAGGTAACCTCGGCGCGCTGTAAGGGCCAAACCTCATGCCTTACATCGGTGCGGTAGATATGACCGCCTGGTCGGACGCTGAAGAGGCAGTAACGTTCCGTCAAAAAATGGTTCAGATCAGCGTCCCCCTCGGGACTACCCTGTAAAGGACGGTAGTGCGCCTCGAAGGTCGCGGGAGCAGCGCCACGGTGGGTGCGGGTACTCCTAAAGAGAACGGTTTCTCCGGAGACTTCTCCGCGCATCCGGGCGTCGAAATAGGGGAGATGAAAACCCTTTCGGGCCAGCCGTACCGCGATGGGGTTGGCGGCCTCGAGGCTAAAAAACCACACCCCCTGCACGCCGCGAAAGGTCACGTAGGTGCGTACGTTGAGTTCGGTAAAAGACGACAGGCCCGGCACGCTCGGTAAGAAGGTCGGGCGGACGTGGGTCATGAAAAAAGGCACGATCCCGAGCCACGCTTGGCCCCTGAAGGTATCGACAGCTAAACCGTCGGGTAGGAGAGGCTCGAGCATGGCTGCGGGTAGCGGCCAGTGCATGAAAAGCAGACGTTCCCAGCGCATGTGGAGGCCAAGCGAGATCACGGTTTTAGTTTGCCCCGAAGGAGACGAACAGACCGTAACCTGCGGGCGCGCTCGAGCTTGGAGGCGCACATCAGAGGACTGCCCTGCAAAAAGCTCGAGCGTCAAGCCGAGCAGCCCGCAAGAGGGTGTATGGCAGGTTGCCCTGCCTCAGGTACGACTGGATCCGGAGAGGAGAAGGGGCGCTTGTGATTCCCTCGCGGATACCCTACCGATAGTGACGGCTCGAGGAAAGGACGGACGAATGGTTTCAAGAATCTGTTCAGCCTGATCTTCCGCGACACAGAGTAGGAGTCCGCCCGAGGTCTGCGGGTCGGTGAGCGCCCACCAGTGCTCCTGGCTCACGCTCTCCCGACCGCGAACGTGGGCCCCGACGTAATCTGTGTTGCTCCTGTGGGCTTTGGTCAAGATGTTCTTGCTGAGGGTCTCAGACGCATGCTCGAGCAGCGGCACGGCGTGGGAGTCGAGCTCGAGCGTCACCTCGGACCCTTGCGCCAGGTGTAGCGCGTGACCGAGTATCCCGAAACCTGTGACGTCTGTGGCAGCGTGAACCGCACGGTGCAGGGTGTCGGGCAGGGCGAGGTGGTTGAGCATCTTCATCGAGGTGATGGCCTCGCTCAGCGCTTCGACGTCCAGCTCGCCGTTCTTGAGTGCGCCCGTCAGGGTACCTGTGCCTACCGCCTTGGTCAGGATCAGCACGTCACCAGGTTTCGCGCCACGGTTGCTCCAGAGGACGTCCGGGTGAGCGAGGCCCGTGACGCTGAAGCCGAGTTTCAAGGTGTCATCGTCTATGGAGTGCCCCCCCACCAAGCGCGCCCCGGCTTCATTGATCTTGTCGACGGCGCCGGCCATCAATCCTTGTAAGACGTCGGGGGGCAACACGTCCAGGGGGTACGCTAGAATCGTCAGTGCCGTCACGGGTACGCCGCCCATCGCGAAAACGTCCGATAGTGCGTTCGCAGCCGCGACCGCGCCAAAGTCGTACGGGTCGTCCAGGATCGGTGTAAAAAAGTCAAGTGTCTGGATCATCACCTGCTGCTCGTTGATCCGCCAGACAGCCGCGTCGTCCAGAAAGTCCGTGCCGACAAGGAGGTCGGGATGTTCCTGCCTGGGGAGTGCACGCAGCAGACCGGATAGGGTTCCGGCAGCGATCTTGGCTGCGCAGCCGCCTTTCTTGACCGTCTGGGTTAGTCGGATAGGGCTTACGCGCGTTGACTCAGCCATGCTCTGCACGCCTCCACGTCACCTCTAAAGATCACGGGTCGATTGGCCCGGTCCATGCTTTTCTTATAGAGCGGATCGGAGTACTGCGTGAGCAGCGGCTCGATCCAGCCTTTGTGTGCACGCGCTTCAGACCACACACCTCCAAGTTCGGCGTCTGTCAGCGCCTTTAGCGCCTCTTCCAGGACAGCTCCGGAGAGCCGCTGCTTGAGGTGATTCAGCCGCTCTGCCAGGAGAGCACGTGCTTCGGAGACGCCCAGCGCGTCACTCAAACTCAAAACGTAATCCCTGTGGATGCGGGCTATCCGCTGTTCTAGCGGTTCTTCGACCAGGATCATAGGACTTATCTGGATAGCTTGGTGCACCGCGCCGGGCAGTTGCAAGTTGCCGATATTCCGAGATTCGTCCTCGAGCAGCAACTTCGGCTCCTCACCCAGAAGAAGTTGTGCAGCCAGACTGTTCTCGAAGCTCGCCTGCGCGGGCTGTTCCTCCACCAGTTTGCCGAAGGTGCTGCCCCTGTGCCTGGCTTCCTGCTCGAGATCGAGCACCCTCAGGTCACGGGTTTCATTCCCTAGCCGTGTAAGGAGTTCAGTCTTGCCCGACCCGGTGAGACCCCCCACGACCCTTACCTCGTAACGCTTGAGAGAAGCCTCGAGCGCGCCCATGAGATACTGACGGATGGCCTTGTAGCCACCCTCCACGCGGGGGACGCGCTCATCGCCGATGAACTCAACAGTGAGTGCGCTTCGCAGTCCCCCACGCCAGCAGGCTACGGCAGTCGGCCCCCGCGCGACTACGTCGCGCCAGGCTTGGGTGCGTCCTGGCAAATGCGGTCCGGTCAACTCGTAGCCGAGCTTGATGGCCTCGTATTGCCCGGCTTCCTTGTAACGAATCCCCACCAGGTGCCGCTCTTCGTCGGTGAGGATGGGGAGCATGACCGCGCCAGGCAGTGCTCCGCGGCTCGCCTCGACCGGTGAGCGCACGTCCAGAAGCGTATGTGTGGGTGCGCCCCCAGCAACGGGATAGAGTTCGGCGGGCGAGAGCTGTGCTGTCACCGAAACAGTCTAGCAATGAAACGCTGACGCTTTGTGCCCTGGATGATCCAGCGTTGCTTAGAGCCAACGTCATTTTTACCACCCCCATACCCGTCCACCATCGTCAGAGCCCGAAACGCCCAGCCGTTGCCGGCCCAAGGACGAGGTCATGGGCCTAGACGTGACGACCTTATGCAAGCCTTATCCTTACTCGTGAGAAAAACCGCATACAATCTTCACTGCTTGCGACCCCTGTCAGCGCGATCACGAGATCGAGACCATATTTGATAGACACAGGTGCAGCACGTCGCGTCGTGTTGCACCTGTCATCTTTATCCCGACCAACGGGCCTTAAGCCTGGCTTTTTAACGCGGCAAGGGGTCAGGGTCACGTCGTTGCGTTTATGACCATCTTGCTGGAAACTTGGCCAGTATCGGCAAGACGCCGGAACATTTGCTAGATTAGCTTTGTGATCAAAAGCAAGCAGGACTACATTGCCTACCTCGAGGCCGACCGAATCAATCTCGGGTGCAAAAAGAGCCTGGCGAACTACATCTTTCACGACAGGTGGCGGTTTCAGCGCGCCATGCGTCGGCTCGAGTACTGGAAAAACTGCAAAAAAGGCCGTCTCGCCAGGCTGGTCGAGGCCGTTTTGACCCTCAGATTCAGGCGTATAAGTACCCGCCTGGGGTTTTCCATTGCGCCCAACACCTTTGGTCCGGGCCTCGCCATCATGCACCGGGGTACGATCGTCGTTAACAGCTCCGCCCGTATCGGGGCAAACTGCCGCATCCTCGAGGGCGTCAATATCGGGGCAACTGGCGGGTCGCCTGCTTCGCCACAAATCGGCAGGGGCGTGTTTATCGCCTCGGGTGCTAAACTTTTTGGCGATATCCGTATCGCTGATGGTGTCGCACATCGGTGCCAACGCCGTCGTGGTCAAATCATTCGACGAGCCCAATATCACGATTGGCGGCGTCCCGGCTAAAAAAATCTCGGATAAGGGTGCAAAAAACGCAGGTTGGATTCCCAAAAATACTTACCTTGGTGAGTGAATACGGGACTGTATAGTGTGATAGTATCGCCTTGAAAGTGGAGGCTGCATGTCACAGGTAACAGAGTCGAAAGAGACGCGTCAGGCGTCCGGCAGAACGTTCGGAAACCTTATCGGCAACGCCGAAGTGATGAGCGAAAAGACCTTTCCCTCCCGCAATTCGTCCGAACTCACGGACGTACTGGGGCACTTCCCAGAAGCAACCAAAGAGCAGGTGCGGGAGGCGTGCCGGACCGCCAAAGAGGCGTTTAAAAGCTGGTCGAAGACGCCCGCGCCCATACGTGGTGAACTCATCGGCAGCATTGGTAAGGCCCTCGAGCGGGAGAAAGAGTCGCTCAGCCGTCTGGCAACCCGCGAGATGGGTAAGACCCTCAAGGAAGCGCGGGGTGACGTGCAGGAAGCCATCGACACCTGCCACTTCTTTCAGTCCGAGGGCCGCCGCCTCTATGGTCAGACTGTCCCCTCGGAGATGCCCAACAAAGAACTCCTGACTTACCGCCGACCGCTGGGTGTGGTCGGTATCATTACCGCCGGGAACTTTCCGGTGGCGGTGCCCGCCTGGAAGCTGATCCCGGCCCTGTTGACAGGCAACACCGTCGTCTGGAAACCCTCGGAAGACGCGCCTGCTTGCGCCTACGCGCTGGTCAAGCTCATGCATGAAGCAGGGCTGCCCAAAGGTGTCCTCAACGTCGTGTTCGGCGGGGGGAAGGACGCTGCCGGCGAGTACCTCATCGAGATGATGGACGAGGGCTACCTCGGCAAGTTCGCCTTTACAGGCTCAACCGCCGTCGGCAAGGAAATCGGCGCGATCGCCGGGCGCAACCTGCTGCATCCGACCCTCGAGCTAGGCGGCAAAAACCCCCTCGTCGTGATGCGCGACGCCGACCTCGAGAACGCCGTACAGGGTGCACTCTGGGCCGCGTTCGGCACGGGTGGTCAGCGCTGCACCTCGGCGGGCAACATCATCCTCGACGCGCCTATCTACGACGCCTTCAAGGAGAAATTTCTGGAAGCAGTCACGGGCGTCAAAATCGGCGACCCCAACAAAGTCGAAGATGTGCTCTATGGACCCTTTATCAGCGAGAAGTTTTATACGCGCTGGCTCGAGCACTACGACTGGGGCAAAGCCGACGGGGCGACCCTGCTCTACGGCGAGGGCCGCATTACCCCGGACAACAAGCCTGCAGGCTTTGTCGGGGACGCCGAAGCGAGCTTTTACGGTTGGCCCACCGTCTGGGAAGGGGTGACGCCGAACTCCAAGCAGTTCAAGACCGAGATCTTCGGCCCGACCATCAACCTCGTCCGGGTCGACGGTATCGACGAGGCCATCGCAACGGCCAACGCTGTCGATTATGGCCTCTCCTCGGCGATCTATACGA
>JBMDWS010000282.1:0-7932 GCA_048594695.1 Truepera sp.
CGAGGGCAGGGTCAGCAGCAGCGCACACCCTGCAAGAAGGGGTTTGCGCCCCACCCGGTCCGAGAGCGGCCCGACAAAGAGGCTCGAGGCGGCGATGCCCAGAATCAGCACGCTCACCGTCAGGCTCGCGGTACTCGGCGACACCGCAAAGTCGCGGGCCAGGACCGGCAGGATGGCCTGCGTCAGGTACATATTGATGAAGGCCGCGACGACGCTGCTGTAGAGGAGCAGGCCGACGCGGCCGGACGCGTAAGGGAAGCTCAGGCTCAAGCGATGTCGCGGCGGGTAAAGCCCCAGTAGAGCAGCACCCCGAAAAGGAGTGCGTAGGCCGCCATCACCAGGGCGGCGTGGTTCAGATCGACGACGAGAATGTTAGCAAGCGGGTTGTCGTCATTGGCAAAGTCAGCCCCGAAAAGACTCACGAACACCGATAGGGGGGACCTTGAGGGCGCGTAGAGGTTGGTGGTAAAGAAGTAGCGCGGCAACTCCTGCGCCAGGTTGCGTATTTGCAGCGCCTCGAGAAACGCGTTGAAGCGATTGAGCCGGTCGAAGCCCACCACTGCCCGGTAGAAGGAGTAGCCGCCCTCCAGGACAGCCGGCAGGAAGAAGATGCTGACGATCCCGAGCGGCAGACTCCGCAGCAGCCAGACCATCAGGAAGGCAAAAAGCGTCGCAGCCAAGGCAAATGCCCACTGCACCCCGTAGAGCCCGATGAGATTTCCCCAGCCACTGCCGAAGGTCGTCGGCAGGAAGAGCGTCCCGATAAATCCGAAGATGATGCTCGAGACGAGGCTCCCGGCGAGCAGCAGCAGCAGGTAGAGCATCGCCGCCGTGAGCTTGCCCGACAGCACCGCGACGCGGTTGGGCTGTACGGTCAGGATCGTCTTCCACATATTCTGGGTCCGCTCTTCTCCGACGAGGAGCGCTGCGGTCAGCGCGATGATGATGATGAGCAAGCTCGGCGACAGGTTACCCATGATAAGGAGGCTGTTTCGGGCGATGGCAATGGGCGAGGCCACCTGTTGCACGACCTCTGCGACGTTGACACCCTCCTCGGCAAAGGTCCCGGCGACACGCGTCTGCAAGACCCAGCCAATAATCAGGAGCAGTATCGGGATGAGAAGCCAGACAAAGCCCGCGATGACGAAGCTACGGCGCTTGTGCCGCAGTTTGAAGAGTTCGGCTCGGACCGTATTCAAGTATCCATTCACAAGTTCTCCCTCACGACGGTCGGCTGTCTGCGCGCACCAGGCGCAAGTAGGCGCTCTCCAGACTCTCTTCTTTGCGCCGCGCCTCGAGCATGTCGACCCCAGCGTGGGCCAGCCTCGAGAGAAGCGTGTCGGCCTCGCCCTGCGGCACGCGCACGACCAGGCCCTCGGACCCTTCGCGGTTCGGCGCGAGCGCGTAGCCGAAACTCTGCACCGCGTTCTGCAGCGCCTGCTCGTCGGTCGCCAGGAGTTCGTATTCGACCTCGCTCTCGCTGAGCTGCCGCGTGAGCCTGTGTAGCGGCCCGTCGAAAAGGAGCTTGCCTTTTTCGATGACCAAAACACGTTCGACGAGCTTTTCGATCTCAGCGAGGATGTGGCTCGAGATAAGTACCGTTACGCCGCTCTGCGCCACGAGGCGCAGGTTTTCACGGATCTCCGCGATACCGACCGGATCGAGACCATTGGTCGGTTCGTCGAGGAGCAGAACTTTGGGCCGCGACAGGAGCGCGCGCGCCAGACCCAACCGCTGCCGCATCCCTTGCGAGTAGGCCGAAAGTTTCTTGTCGGCGGCCCCCTCCATCCGGACGAAGGCCAGCACCTCGCGAATACGCGCGGCGTCGACGCCGCCGTGCAGGAGCGCCGTGTAACGCAGGTTGTCGTAACCCGACATGTAGGGATAAAAGGACGGCTCTTCGATCATGGTCCCGACGTGCAACAGACTGGGGCCGGGGACTTTGGCGTCGAGAATCTGCGTCGTGCCGCTCGAGGGCCGGATCAGGCCCGCCAGCATCCGCAGGGTGGTAGTTTTTCCTGCCCCGTTTGGACCCAGAAACCCCACGACTTCCCCCGCACCAATCGAAAATGAGACATCGTGGACTGCGTAGGTGCGACGGTAGCGTTTGCTTAGGTTGGTGGCTTGGATGGCGGGCACGGGCTAGTCTACCACTCGGCTTTTGCGCCCCGGGCCATCAGTTCCCGCATCATCTCTTCGACAGACGCACCACCGAAAACCACGTCATAGACGGCTTTTGAGATAGGCAATTCGATTCCCTCCCGTTGGGCGTAGTGCACGACGGCCTGCGCCGTAGGAATACCTTCGGCGGTCAGCTGTGCAGCCTCGAGGTCTGCACGCGTTTCCCCCCTAGCCAGCCGCACGCCAGCCTGATGATTGCGCGAGCCTTTGCTGCTACAAGTCGCGATCAGATCTCCTAGACCCGAGAGGCCGTAAAAGGTTCTCGGTTCGCCCCCGAGGTGAGTGCCGAGGCGCACCATCTCGGCCAGACCCCGCGTCATGAGGGCAGCCTTGGCATTGTCACCAAGGTGCAATCCGTCGCTCATCCCGGCCGCCAGTGCCACGACGTTCTTGAACGCGCCGCCCAGCTCGAGTCCCATGAGGTCCGCTCCGGTATAGACCCGAAACACATCCTGTGTGAGCCAGCCCTGCACGCGCCGGGCGAGCGTCACGTCCCTTGAAGCCACCGTCGCAGACGACGGCAGACCCCGCGCAATCTCCCCCGCCAGATTCGGCCCAGAGAGCGCCGCGAGCGCCGCCCGGGGCTGATATTCGGCGACAACCTCGGTCAGGCGCTTGAACGAGCCCTCCTCGAGCCCCTTGGCGCAGCTCACCAGAGCCGGGACAGGGGGCAACTCGGCCAGAACAGACCGCAAAGCGCGGCTCGGCACGACCAGAAAGAGCACCGAGGCCGACGCTAGATCGGCTGTACTCGAGGAAAATGCCAGCTCACACGGCAGCTGAAAACCGGGCAGATAGGCTGCATTTTCATGCGTCTCGCGCAGCACCGCGGCTTGCTCGGGCCGCCGCGCCCAAAGGGTCACGGCGAGCACTGGATTTTGTGAGAGAAGCCCCGCCAGTACCGTGCCCCAGGCACCCGCACCGACGACAGCCACAGGCGTCTTCATGCTTTCAAGCTTAACAAGGCCAAGCACAAGGTTCTGTCAAGATTGATGGTAGACTTCTTAACCGTGTGCGCCACGGCGCAGCGGAGGAACAACATGCCTGTCTATCTATATAGAAACCTGAATACCAACGAAACCTTCGAGTACGAGCAGCGCATCACCGAACCCGCGCTGACCACCCATCCGACGACCGGCGACCCGGTCAAGCGCCTGATTCAACCCGTCGGCATCGCGTTCAAGGGCTCAGGCTTTTACGTGACTGACTCACGCTCCTCGAATAGCGCGGGCAAACCCGCCAAAACCGAGAGCAAGAGTGAGGGCAAGCCCGAAAGCAAAGCCGAAGGCAAAACCGAGACCAAGGCCACCAAAACCGAGAGCAAGGCGAGCCCCTCGAGCTAAGCATGTTCCTTCTGCCCGATCACCCAGCCCTGTCGGCTGGGTTTTTCATGGTGCATAGGCGGTAGCGCAGGGTAACGTATTAAACCCTTTCGGGAGCCCTTGATAAGCAGCGGCGAGGTTCGTCATCGTAAGCAGAAAAACCTGCAGAGACCGACGTTGGGGAGTCTAGAAAAGCTTCGGGCTACTTGAACAGATGGCCGGGTCAATGAGGTACTTGGCACGCTGCTGCAAGGATGGGGCGACACTCGAAACCTGACGGGCGAATCCCCTATTTTGCATGTATAGATAGCAGTATGCCCACCTCAAAGCTCACACCTGCGATGCGTCACGCCATTGAGACCCGGTCTTGGAACCTTCTGTCGGAAAATAATATGGCTTGGCCGGAACCGGACATCATGGCTCCGGACCTAGCCGATCTACTTGTCGAGTTGCCATCGAATGACCTCACGGCCTGTTTTCAAGCGCTACCTCACGATCTGGCTGTCGCAGTCTTGGGTCATCTCATCAACCGTCCTACCACTAGAGACACCCTGATTGCAGCGCTCGACAAACAAAAAATGCGTCAGCTGCTCAGCGATCTCTCCTCCGACGACCGGACCGCGCTTCTAGGCAACCTACCGGGTCAGTTCACCCAGCGTCTTCTCAACCTTCTCGAACCTGGAGAACTGGATAAAGCGCGCCTCCTGCTGGGATATCCCGAGAGAAGTGTTGGACGGCTGATGACACCGGACTACATTGCGGTCAGGCCCACCTGGCAGGTGGCTCAAGCTCTCGAGCATATTAGGCACAGGGGGCGCAACGACGAGAGTGTAGACATCGTCTACGTATGCGACGAGAGCTGGCACCTCCTCGACGCACTCCCTCTCAGGGCGTTTATCCTCGCCGCGCCAGACACGACCGTCCGCTCAGTGATGGACAACACCTTCGTCACGCTTTCCGCTTTCGATGAGCGCGAAAGAGCCCTGCGCTTATTCGAACGCTACGACGCCGTCGCGCTACCCGTTATCGACGAGGAAGGTGTGCTTTTGGGGACAGTTACGGTAGACGACATCCTCGACGTCGCCGAAATGGAATTCACCGAAGACTTTCAGCGGTTTGCAGCTATGGAACCTGTGAGTGACGGGTACTGGCAGACCGGCTTGTGGCACTTTTATCGCAGCCGTGTCGTATGGTTGGGAGTACTCGTACTCGTCAGCTTGCTCTCTTCTGGAGTCATCGCCGCGTTCGAGGAAACCCTCTCCCAACTCGTGGTGCTAAGCTTTTTTATCCCGTTGCTGATGGGGGCAGGAGGGAACACCGGCTCTCAATCTGCGACAATTGTCATTCGCGCGCTTAGCTCTGGCGACGTAGAGCTTCGAAAGTGGTTTCGTGTCGTACGGCGCGAATCTCTCCTCGGGCTCGCTCTGGGCATATCGCTCGGGCTACTGGGCCTGGTCCTGGGAACTATCCAAGGCGGCGGATTGGGCGGCGGCGGTCCAGAAATTGGACTTATCGTCTTTTTGACCATGATCTTGCTCCTGTTTATTACAAACTTGATCGGCGTCACACTGCCTTTCTTGCTGACGCGTTTAGGGCTCGATCCAGCAAGTGCCAGTGGACCCGTGGTCGCGTCCATCTCAGATACCATCGGTTTACTTATCTATTTTTCGCTTGCCCGGGCTGTGCTCAGCATCTAAATTGTGGCTGCTCCGCACTTTGTTGGAGTTAACAGAGAAACCTGACGCGACGTTCAGGTTTGGCATGACCTCTACCTCTCGCGGAAGCGCACCTCGAGCATCGACGGCCACAGCTTTCCGGTCAGAAAAAAGGTCCCCGCTTCAGCGTCGTAGGCGATGCCGTTAAGTACAGCGTCCGGCACGAGTTGCGCCCGGACATCTTCCGGCAGCAACCCCGAGGCGTCTATCTCCTCGACGACCTTGCCACTCTCGTCGATCTTGACGATGGTATCCGACTGCCAGATGTTGGCGTACACAAAGCCGTCCACGCACTCGAGTTCGTTGAGTTCTTCCACGCCCTGCCCGTTCAGCGTAACCTCGATGGTTCCGATTACGGCGAACGTGTTCGGGTCTCGCAGCGTCAGGGTCGGACTACCGTCACTCATGACGATGCGCTCACCGTCGTAGCAAAGCCCCCAGCCTTCGCCCTCATAGGTAAAGGTATTCGTCTGCTCGAAGGTGTCGAGGTCGTAGACGAAGGCCGTCCCCTCTTGCCAAGTGATCTGGATGAGGCGGTCACCCACCAGCGTTAGCCCTTCGGCAAAGTAGTCCTGCGGCAATTTGACTTCACGCAGGACTTCACCTGTTTCCGGCACGACCTCGCGCAGCGTGGACTGACCGTAGAGGCCGGTGCTCTCGTAAAAGTGACCGTCCTCGAGCAGAAGCCCCTGGGTGAAGGCCGCAGGATCGTGCGGATAGGTCTCGAGCACCCTCGGCACGGCCTCCGTCACTTCCTGACTCTGACAGGCAGTGAGCAGGAAAAACCCGAGTAGAAAAACCGGACTTTTGTGGCGACGCATCATGAGGCTCAGTCTAGTGCAAGTTCTAGGCCGTGGTGTGAGGAGTATCGTGAAGATTGAGGTAGGTGCGAAGCGCCTGCCAGACCCGTTCTTTGAGTTCTTCCTCGGGCAGCGCGGCGTCGAACGTGAGCCAGTTCGGATGCGCCTCGGCTTGATACAAAAAGCCCTCGCGCACCCGCTCGTGAAAGGCGAGATCGGCCCCCTCGAGCCGATCTTTTTGCCCGCGCTGCGCCACCCGCGCCAATCCGACTGCCGGATCGATATCGAAAAGCAGCGTGATATCCGGCTCGAGCCCGCCTGTCACCTCGGCTGTAAGACTCTCGATAAGCTCGAGCGGCAACCCCCGCCCGTACCCCTGATAGGCCACCGACGCTCCAGCAAAGCGGTCACAGACGACGATGCGCCCCGCCTCGAGGGCAGGACGAATTACGCGTTTCACGTGTTCGGCGCGGCTCGCGGAGTAGAGCAAAAACTCGGTCAGAGGCGCAATCACGAGGTCGGGCTCGAGCAGAACGATATGCCGAATTCTCTCGCCCACGGGCGTGCCCCCCGGCTCCTTGGTCGCTAGCGGCCCTAAACCTTCCGCCTCTAGGCGCGCCACGAGATGCCGCAGTTGCGTCGATTTGCCCGCCCCCTCCGGACCTTCAAACGCAATAAAGACGCCCGCCACTTACAGCCCCGTCGGCAGAAGGATGAATTCGGTCGCCAAGCCAAACTCCTGCCCAAGCTTCTCCGCCAAGAGCTTCACGCCCACGGTCTCAGTCATATAGTGTCCGGCGTAGAGCGCATTGATCTTGTTTTCGAAGGCGTCGTAGAAAGTCTCGTGTTTGGGCTCTCCGGTCAAAAAGGCGTCGAGTCCGGCCTCGGCGGCCGTCGTCACCTCACGCGCCGCTGCCCCGGAGATCATCCCGAGCGTGCCGATCTCGCGCTTCCCCCCGGCATGAACCAGCACCGACTCGCCGAGTTCCTTCTCAAGTGTGTCCGCCAACTCGCGCAGGCTCAGAGGGTTGGGGAACATACCCTTAACCCCGATTGTCGTCGGTCCCAGGTCACCGAAGGGCTCGAGGTCGGTCATGCCCAGAATCCGCGCTAGCCCCCAGTTGTTGCCAACCTCCTGGTGCGCGTCGAGCGGCAGATGCGACGCGTAGAGGCTGATGCCACGCTCGAGCAAAAACCGAATACGCTGGCCATGCGCCCCCCGGATCGCCAGCGGCTTGCCCCAAAAAAGTCCGTGATGCACGATGAGCATATCCGCCCCGGCCTCGGCCGCCTGCTCGAAGGTACTTAAGGAGCTGTCGACAGCCACAGCGATTTTAGTAACCTCGCCTTGCCCCTCGACCTGCAGGCCGTTTAGCGAAGGGTCGAGGCCCGCAAAGTGTGCAGTCTCCAGATACATGTCCAACCAGTTGACGAGCGCGTCGCGTTTCATGCTTCCAGCCTACCCTCTCGGGCCTGCCCCGCTCGTTCGCGAACCCCCGCTCCGCACAACAAACGTCGTCCCAGACGACCAACTGGGCGACCCCATCAGGAACACGAAGGACTATCGTGGCAAACCGCTTGACAGGTTCTGGCTTCTGTGTGTACACTACTCCTTGCGCTTGAAAGAGGCCCAGCGGGCCAAAAACAAGCCGAGGACATTGAAAATCCAGTTTTGCAAGGAACCTGTTGATTCCAAATAAGCCGTGGTTGAGGCCTAATTCAACCTTTGAAGGCTTCTTCGGAAGTTTCGAGAGGACTTGACAGAACCCAGCTACGTGGTGAACAATGAGTATTCGCGCTCTTCGGAGACGCGGAGAACATTGAAAACCAGTTTGCAAGGACCTGTTGATTCCAAAAAGCATTTAAGGTAGTCAGAGCCACAAATCTGACAACAAGAGTCTTTTAGACCTCTTA
>JBMDWS010000283.1:0-1627 GCA_048594695.1 Truepera sp.
CAGAAGCAGAAAAGACGGCGTGAAGATCCCGACCAGCGCGACGAGGGCGGCCCATGCACCCGCGACCCCCGGAGCCGAGGCTGCACCCAGAAAGGCCGAAAAGGTAAAAAGAGGCCCTGGTACAGCCTGAGCCGCGCCGTAGCCCGCCGTAAAGGTCGCGCTGTCGACCCAGCCCGTCGGCACGACTTCGGCCTCGAGCAGCGGCAACACCACGTGCCCGCCGCCAAAAACCAGGGCACCCGCCCGGTAAAACGCGTCGAAGATCGCGACGCTCTGGTTTCCAGTGAGGTCGCGCAGCAGCGGCAAACCAACGAGCAACAACGCAAAGATCGCGAGCAGGACGACGCCGGTCCGGCGCTTCAGCAGTGGGGTTTCAGCCTGCGCCTCACCCGGTATAGAAGCGGGCAGCAAACGCCAGCCCATAAGCCCCCCCAACACGATCAGGGAGAGCTGCATGGGCCCGGTCGGAACGAGCAGAGCTGCGATCGCCGCGAGGAGCGCGAGACTCGCCTGTACGCGGCCTTGTGCGAGCTTGACCGCCATGCCCCAGAGAGCCTGGGCCACGACCGCGACCGCCACGAGCTTGAGACCCCGGAGCCAGCCCGCTCCCGCAATCTCTCCAGCGGCACCGAGGCTAAGCGCAAAGACCGTAAGGGCCAGCGCCGAGGGAAGAGTAAACCCGAGCCAGGCTGCAAAGCCGCCCGCGACGCCCGCCCGCGTCATCCCGATCCCGAAGCCGACTTGCGAACTCGCCGGGCCGGGCAGAAACTGGCAGAGCGCTACAAGGTCGGCGTAGCGCTTGTCGTCGAGCCACTTGCGGCGCTCGACGAACTCGGTATGAAAGTAACCAAGGTGAGCGACAGGACCACCGAACGAGGTCAGGCCGAGACGCAAGAAAGCCGCGAGAACCTCGAGAAACCGCCCGGTAGGCGCAGGTCGATGGGTCATGTCGAGACTCTAACATCCGGTTTTTTGCGCAGTGTCAGCCCCCTGTTGAGGAGCGAGTATGCTGGACAGATGGTCTACCTTGGCCTCGACTGTTCAGGCCCCTACCTCGCCCTCGCACTCTATGGAGACACGCTGCTCTCGAGCTGGTGCGAAAACGTCGGGCGCGACCATGCGCGGCGCATTACGGAAGCCCTCGAGGACCTCTTCCAACGGGCTGGCCGTACGCCTGGCGACCTCGGCGGAATTACCGTGGGGATCGGCCCCGGCTCGTACACCGGGCTGCGCGTCGGTGTCGCGACGGCCCAGGGAATTGCCCGGAGCCTCGCCATCCCGCTGCGCGGTGAGAGCAGCCTCAAGGCTATGGCTATGGCGGCGCTCAGCGAAGCGGTGCCGCACGGCGTCGTAGCGCTCGACGCACGGCGCGGCAATGTCTACGCGGGAACTTTTCGCCTCGTTGCAGGGACGCCCCAGCAGCAAGGCGACATCGTCAAAACGAGCCGCGAGAGCCTCGAGCGCGGACCCCTCCCCTAGTTCGAGGGGCTTGCACCGGACGCCGCTTACCTGGCCCGCTGCGCGAAGCTCGGACCCAACGAGGTCGCACCGCTCTACCTTTAGCCACCTTTCAAAACTGCCCGGAAGGGCGCGGTATACTCGCCTTACTGTGAAGGTATTCACGCAC
>JBMDWS010000284.1:0-17441 GCA_048594695.1 Truepera sp.
GAAGCGCGCGTAGATGGGCCGGGCGAGACGCAGCTCCTCGTAGAAAATGCGGGCGCTAAGGCCCCCTTCTTCCAGATATCCAGTGGTCTCGAACGCTTTGAGCGCAGCCGTACGGTCGTAGGGAACCGTGCGAAACTCGGGGCGCCAGCGACCGTCTGCCGGGTGCAGCAGCAGGTACTGTGCACGCGGATCATCATTAAAGGGCGCACCGACTGCACCTGTATTCAGGATAAGCGCGCCGTCGATCACACGCTCGAAGGGGCGGTGGGTGTGTGACCCGATATAGACCTCGGCGGGAAAAGCAGCCAGGATCTCGGCAAAGGCGGCGTCTTCCAGATACGCCCCGTAGCCCTCGCGGTAGTGACGAGGACTGCCGTGCGACAGGAGCAGGCGCGGCAAGCCCGGTTCGGTGCGGCGGCATATCATAGGCAAATCGCGTAGGAGACCAAGCATACCGGCCCCCTCGAGCTGCCGCGCAGGCCAGGCCATTCCGTCCCAGAAAGCGTCTTCGTACCAGAAGTGGGGGATCTCCGGATCGTGGTCGACCCACATCCACATCAGGGCGTCGTGGTTGCCCAGCGTCATGGCGCTCACCTCCGGGGTGTCGAGGAGGCGCTCGAGTACCGATACGTTACTCGGCCCCCGGTTGACCATGTCGCCGTTGACGATGATGTCCCGGACACCCTCTGCGCGAATATCCTCGAGGACGGCCTCCAGAGCAGGCAAATTGGCGTGGATGTCGGCGATCACCGCGATCAAGATAAAGCGAGTCTACCAAAACGTACGTAAAAAGCGCTGCCGACCCTGCGGTAGACTTTGAGTGTGTCACGAACACTCGTCTACCTACTCGGTTACTGCATCCTGATTCTGGGGCTGGCCCTGGCCGCCCGGCTCCTCGGTGTCCCTACGCCCTGGCTCGTCGCGGGCGTGGTCATTCTTGTTGGCAGCGGCATCATGACGGCCTCGAGCCGCTTCAAATAAGGGTCTTTGTCTCGTAGCGTTCATGGTGCCCATGTTAGATTTCTACATGCCGCGTTTTCGCCTCTCCCCCACTACACTTCAGGGCTATCTGGTCCACGTTTACACCACCTCGACGCTGTTTTTCGTGGCGCTCGCGGCGCAGTGGACGCTCCAAGGAGAGTATCGGTGGGCGCTCGCCGCCCTGGCCGTCACTATCGCGATCGACGCGACGGACGGGGCGCTCGCCCGCAAGTACCGGGTCAAAGAAACAGCTGCCGGGATCGACGGTGCCCTTTTAGACAACATCATCGACTTCACGTCCTACGTACTCTTGCCCATGCTCCTGCTGCTGAGTACCGACCTGCTCGCCCCGCCAGTTGTGCTGGTCATTTCGTTTGCGATGGTCTCGAGCGCATTTGGTTTTTCGCGCACGACCGCCAAACTCGCCGACGAGGGCTTTTTCGTCGGATTCCCGTCGTACTGGAGCATCGTTGTCTTTTACCTCTTTATGCTGGACACGCCGCCCTTGTTCAACACCCTGCTCATCTTGTTTTTATCGTTTCTGGTTTTCGTACCCGTGCGCTTTCTTTACGTCAGCCGCCTGAAGCGCGGGCGAACCCTGCACGCGACCCTCGGTGCCCTTTGGGGACTTCTGTGTCTCGCCTCGCTGCTTCTGGAACCCGGAGACCTGCGTAGTACGCTCCTTTACGTCTCTCTTGTCTATCCTGCTTACTACACCCTGCACTCGTTTCAGCAAGACTACCTGGCGCGACGGCTCGAGCTGCGCTCGCGCGAGGTGTCGTAAGGCTGTATGCTGGTTTACGTGTCTTTGTGGACCGAGCGCGTAAGATAACGCGTCTGGGTCGTTAGCTCAGTTGGTAGAGCAGCTGACTCTTAATCAGTAGGTCGTAGGTTCGAGCCCTACACGACCCACCAGAGAAAAGCCCGTCAGGGACGGCAAAAAGAAGCCCCGCGATAATGCGGGGTCTTTTGTTTGGTGGAGCAGTTACGCTTTGGCTACAGCCCACAGCTCGCTAACTTGGCTGCGCGTGTCTAGGGGAAAGCAGCTCGAGCAGAGGTATAGCGGCAGCGCGGCGTTAGTCGTCTAGGACGTGGGCGTAGCGGCGCATGGTAAAGCTCGAGTCAGTCTACCCAATACGGTCAGCGATGCTCTAAGTTCTACACCAGCCTTATTGAGCAGCGAGACGTGCATGGGCCGCATATTGTGCAAGCCGACCCTCATCACTTCAGCTCCCCCAAGAAGCGAGTACCAAACCCTACTAGAGTTACGCGGCGGCTGGCACAGTCTAAGCGTTTCCAGATTTCCGCCGCTCTTCAAGTTGAATGATGTAACGGGTTTCGAGGACGACCAACGTCTCAGGGTCTATAACGATACGCTTTATGCGGTTACACAAGCTGTAGATGATTAGACCGTGCGGTCTACGCTAAACAAGCTTGCTGCTGCAATGGCCAGCCAACTGACTCGAGACCGAATGGGTCGAGCGCCACGCCCACCGAGTCGAGAACTACAGGTCTACCCAATATGTGATTCATAATATGGACTCGCGGTCGCTGAGAACCACTATAACCTGCTCGACACGGATGTTGCCCTGCAGCTACCGATGGCGTAACGACCGGTGCACACTTCTGCCGTTACGCCACTAAAATCAGTAACGTTGCTGAGTATTAAGAACTCACGCTATTCTTCGCTCGTGATGTTGAAAAGGACTTGAATGCCCGACTGGCTGTGCATGGGCGGGGCATAGGGGTTTTCCGCCGAAGGGAAATTCTTCCAGACCGATGTGTCGAAGGTATAAAACTGCTGGGGTCGGTACATGACAGGAATGACAGGTATATCCCGGCGGAAGATGGCGTCAAGCTGAGCATAGAAATTACCTTGCTCTTCTGGGGTCGAGGCGGCAGCGGCGCCATCAAGAAGGCTCGCGACCTCAGGATTACTGTAGCGTCCATAGTTCCAGAACGCGGTTTGGCCCACCTCGGGCACGCCGCGAATGTCTAGCACATCTCGGAATCTAGGCCAGGGTGCAGCGGCGCTCGCGCCGGACGCGCTATTCATGATGAGATCGAAGTTGCCCGACTGGAGGTTCGTCTGCCACACGGACTGTTCGGGAAAGGTGGTTTGAATGTCGATACCAACCGCCTGAGCACTCGCGGCAAAGATCTCGAGAGACTGCGTCCAGTCTGTCCAGCCGTATGGCGCGGAGACTTCCCAGGGTCCCAGGCGGGTACCATCGGGTAGAACGTAGATGCCGTCGCCCCCCTTGGTCGCGCCGAGTTCTCCTTCCAGAATCTCTACAGCCCGGTTAGGATCGAATGTCCAGCCTTCAGCCGCGACAGCCTCGGGGTCGAAAAAGGCGTTCTCTCCCCCACCGGGCACGATAAGGCTAGCGTTCACCGGCACGGAGTAGCTCGACATCGCGGTTTCGGCGATAAGTGGGTAGTTGATGGTGTGAGCCAGGGCGCGCCGGACGAGTGGGTTATCCAGACCGGGCCGATTGACGTTTAGCCAGACCATCGGGATCGTTCCCGGCACATAGTAGGGCGCCTTGTCGGTCCACGTGTGGATCGGCTTACCGCTTTCGGTGAGCGTCCAAACTTCTGGCATGAACTGTTGTGAAAGATCGATTTGTCCTTGAGAAAAGGCCAAGTTGCCGGGTTCAGCCGACGCAAAGATCGGATGGACGATATAGGTCGGTGCCACCTGGCCGTAAACCTCTTCGCCCCAATAGGTTGCTGCCCGCTCGAGGATGATCCGTTCATTATTGGCGCTTTGTAGCGTGTAGGGCCCCGATCCCACAGGATCAGGGTTGGCATATTGTAAGAGAGACGATTCCTGAGCTTCAAGCGTCTCCCATATATGCTTGGGCAAGATCGCGACGCCGGATAGAGCATTTTTCACCGAGCCGAGGTTCAGACGCTCTTGGTTGAGCGTGAAGGTGATCGTCCGGTCGTCGATCGCTTCGACATTCGTCACGTAATCCCAGAAGGTCGCATAATCTACACCTTGCCGCTTGGCTAGCTCGAAGGTGTAAACAACATCCTCACTGGTGAGCGGCTCGCCGTCCTGAAAGGCTGTGCCGTCATGTAGGGTGACCACGAACGCTTCGTCGGTCTCTTCGAGGGTTTTGGCAAGGCGCGGATCGAGTTCCCCTGTGATGAGGTTATAGGTAAAGAGCGTTTCGTAGATGAGGTTAAAGCCTCCGCCTTCACTTACCGGCCAGGCTCTGACCGGGCCGAGCGGGTTGAAGCTGTTAGGTGGTCCCCACTGGAAGCCGTTGACGTAGAGGGTTTCATTGCGCGGAAGCCCCTGGCTAAACGCCGTGGTGCAGAGTGCCGCAATAACCAGGATGATGAATGTAAGATTCTTGCGCACGCGTCTCCTCGAGAACATCGCCGATCCCGTGGCTTGAAGTTCTTTAAGCCTAGCCATCCTTGCTGCATCCCCCCTCGCCGCTAGGGCGAACATGAGGTGAAGCGATATCTTCTGTTCCCTTGTAAGCGTAAGGATCGACGCCTGCCACCATGACGATGTCGCGGTAGTCGGCAACGGCCATGTGCTCGCCTGCTCGAGGCGTCCGCCAGGGCAAGAGCGACTCAGCGCTCATGTAGTGGTTGACCAGAACCCGCCTGAAGCCGCTTCCCGCACGGTTGGGAAACGAACGGTGGAGCAAGTAGCCGTTGAAAAAGACAATGCTGCCCGCCTTCACCTCGACAGGCACAGCGTCGGCGTCGCTATAGGGGAACCCTGTTGCTTCGTCGGAGCAGTCGAAGCGGTCGTCATTTTGCCGCTCCATCGGCCACAAGATACCGGGTTTGTGCGAGCCAGGAATGACCCAGAGACAGCCGTTTTCGATAGTTGCATCGTCCATCGCAATCCAGCCGCCGACAAGAGAGCGGTCACGCGTCGGGATGAAATCCTCGTCCTGGTGCCAAGCCTGACCCGGTTTTCCAGTGGCTTTAATAAAGAGCATCGATTGCATGCATTTGACGTTCGGACCTATGATCTCGGTCAGCACCGCCGCTATCCGGGGCGTCGCCAGATATTTGGCCATAACTGCAGAAATCTTGTGGGGGAAGTGAATACAGAGGTAGCGCCGCTGCACCGCCTCGTCGCTCTCTCCTGGAACTCCAGCCTCAAACCCGCGAACGTCACCACACTCACCTCGACAGATCCTCAAGGTTTCGCTGCGGAGTTCCTCGAGCTCATCCTCTAAAAGGGCGTTGGGCACGACCAGATAGCCGTTTTCCTTGTAGAAGGTGCCCAAAGTGCCGTCTAGGGTCGTCACCGTATCGACGAATGTCGGACCGCCTCGGGCTAATGCCGTGAGTTGCGGATCGTGTGACGAGAGCGAATCGACTACTGACATACGCTTCCTCCTTGCAGGCAACCAAGAAAGATCTGGGACACGTCCACCTTTACCGAGCCCTTTACGTGCTGACGCAGAGGGACGCGAGCCTTTCTATTTGGCCTTCTGAGAATGCTTCATGGTAGTCTGGCTCGAGCCAAAAGTCGATGACCTCGTTTGAGCCATATTTGTCCAGAATTGATGTTCTGCCAAGCAACGTCGTGTTTGGCGACGTGGTTTACCCGCCTGGAGGAACGTACGGTCCCCGCGTGCAGCTCCACTACCAGCTGTTCTTGGTTCAGCACGGCAGCGTCATGGTCAAAGTGGACGACCGCACGCTTCAAGTGGGTCCGGGAGAGCTGCTCCTCCTAACTCCAGGACATCATGAGTTTTTTGCATTCGCGACCACGACCCAAACGCGTCACAGCTGGTGTCATTTCGACTGGACCGTCTCACAAGAGGCCCGTGCAGGTATCGAGGCGCTCACCTCGAAAATCCAAGCTTCCGCACGTATCGAGCACCTGATCGCGCTCGGTCTGGCGATCCATCACGACCCACGCTCATTACCACCCACCCTGGGGCATATGGCGGCAACCATCTTTTGGGAGTTCACGAGCGCAACCCGGGGAAACGGCTCTTTCCTCCGGAACGCAACTCTCCCGGAGGTTTTAACCCGCGTTCAAACCCATATAGCTCAACACTACGCCGACACCCTGAGCTTAGGCCAGTTTGCCAAGGTAGCTGCTCTCACACCTGAGCATCTGAGTCGGTTATTTCGCAAACATCTCGATGTAACCCCAATGGCTTATCTCTGGCAAATCCGATCGCGTCAGGGTCTTCTAAGGCTGCGCCATACCGGGCTTTCAGTCGATGAAATCGCTTATCAGTGCGGTTTCAAATCGGCAGCGCACTTCTCCAGAAAACTCAAGAGCCTCTATGGTCAAACCCCTAGTCAGCTGAGAAAATCGTACCGCGAGATAGCGACCCATCCCCATGAAACAAGGCCAGTGGTGGGGATGAACACGGACAGTACCCGTTAGCGAAAAAGTGGTGCGCGGGGTTCTTCTCGACGCTCACCGGTCCCTGTCCAGGAAAATCCATCGTGGCTACCGGATAAAATCGACTGTTGCTCCATCAGCTTTCACCAGCCGCCAGCACCGTATACATTGACGCCGCAAGCGCCCTGGTACAAAGGAAATTAAAAGAAACTCCAGAAAGCGTCCGCGTGTCACGTGACCATGGACGAAGGCTCGAGCCCTATCCCCTATGCTATGACCCGACCGGGGCTATGGCGATTTCTCGAGCTGAGTCGAAGCGTAGACGTCTACTGGACCCAGTGACCCGCGTCAGAAGAATGATGAGGGTCGCAGAGCAGGCTCTGCTGAGGTCGATGCAGTGGGGCACTAACGCACAAACAAGAACGTGATAATCCCTCCAAAACCCCGAGCACCACCCGTACGCAGCTGGGTAATACGCTCGAGCAGATGAGACATGATAGCCTCCCTGCCAACCCTTTGGACCTTAGTCCTTACACGTACTTCAGGCACCTCCGCCTGTCACTCGTCCGTCCTCAAATCTATGGATGCTACCGATTGCGCGAGCATAGATAGAAGTTCCTGATGTTCGACTTCGATAGCCTGGGTCCGCGTCATCACCAGTCGTTGGTTTTTCCTTAAGCTTCCAAGTTGCTCTCTAAGCGTACCCAGCTCCTTATTCGGCTGTTTGAGCTGTAACGCCAACCTCGCGGCCAAAGCGGCGTTCTCTCGGAGCAAACTTTCACGAGCTTGTTGTAAATTCTCGAGGCGTTTCGCGTAGGCCTCACGCGTGGGACGAAGAGTGACTTTGTCTGTATTCGCACGGGGTGTAGGCGCCTCAGGCGTCGCCAGAGTACCAGAGTCGATCGTGACAACAACTTCGCTGAGATCGTAATGCTCGTACCAGGCCGCCGAAGTGGCGCTGTTCTGATCGTCAGGCAGGTCTGATAGTTGGGTCTCCGGAAACCCTGGGGCCGGTGGTGCAGGGCGCAAGTCGGTTTTGCCATCGCTACCAATGCCGCAGGCCGCCAACAGGGTAACCAGAGCTAAAGATGCAGACATTCGGTTTTTACGCATGCAACCTCCACGTCGAGCCTCAAGTGCCAGTACTTATATATACTTAACGGTATGCGTAGCTACGCCTTTGCGGCGTTTGTTTTTCCACATCTCGCCTTCGCAAAGCTGGGCGTCGAATAAGGAGTCGTCATGTTTAGACAAGACATTAGACATACAGGATTCAAGCGTCAGGGGTGGTTTCGCCCTATCCTGCTGCTTGCCGTACTCTCCGTTACTTCTGGGGGTCAGGCTCAGGACACGCCCGCCGCAACCGTACCCGAGACCGGCACACGTCCTGAACTCATCGAGCAGATCGAACAGATAGATACCCAGCTCCAGCAGGCCACAGAAGCGGGTGATCAGGAAAATATCGACCGCTTGATCGAACTCAAGGCTCAGTTCGAGATCCTCTTGCTCCAGGCCGAGCTCGAAGCTTTACGGCAGGAAAACACCACCTTGCGCGCGCAAGGCGCTGCTGCTGAAAGTTCAGAGACTGAGGGAGCTGCTTCTGAAAATGCTGAAGACCAGATGACTGGCATGGCGGAGCAGTTCGACGCGCTCGGCGCAGAGCAGGCCAACGTCCTCGAGCAGCTTGACAGGATCGCTGATCAGCACGCACTTCTCTTTCAACAACTCGAGGGAAGTGAAGAAGCCGAACCCGTACAGGCCGACGATAACGAAACAGCAGATCTGCAGCAGGAGCTAACAGCGTTGCGAACCCGTTTCGAGACACTAGTTGAGCAGCAGTCGGTCGTCAACGAGGAAGTGGCTTCAATCTCAGATCAGCACGCTGAGTTGCTGACGGCGCTTGGTGCGCCCGCCGAACCCACGCCCGCGAGTTCCTACACTGTTCAAGAAGGTGATTCACTCTCGAGTATTGCTGCAGCTGCCTACGGTTCGGCTGCCCGCTGGACGGAGATTTTGGCAGCAAACACACTATTGACTGATCCGAATGTGCTCTACGTCGGGACAGTTTTGACAATTCCGTAACGGCTCTTCTTACAAATCCATGCCTGTGCGTATCCCAATGGCGCGACTGTTTCCTCGGGATCCACAGGCGTATTTTTATGTCGCGAGAATCGTGATTGTTCACATCAACTTAAGTACGCTTGCACCTGCCTCACCGACTGTCATCTGGAGCGTTTGCGGGCAAGCGGCGGAACGGCGGCTTCAGTAAAGCGGAGTAGTGTAATCCCGTCGACCCCGATAAGCTCGTCGAAACAAGTGCGCAGTCAGACCCAGGTGACCCCGTCGTAGTCGCAGTCACAAGCCGCCCTGTAAACAACCCATGACCTCGCCGGTGTCGCTATGTAAAACGAGGCCCACGCCCACGACGCGGAGTCCTATGGGATCACGGACGTACATACCCACCCGTAAGCGACCGACCCGTGAATGCTCGCTGAGCTGTTTGACCGGGCGCAGGCCAAGTGGAAACTGAATGTGAGGGAGGGACCAAGCACTTCTGGCAGGAAAACGGGCGTCTCTGAAGATGGTTCAGCGGTGGTCGAGGCAGGAAAAACTCAGGTGAGCCCCGCACCCTCGGCCTCATCGGGTACCGCGTCCGAGTTGTTCGCCATGACGACCCGCAGCCGCCGCTCTCGAAGAACCTCCGCGACGCCTACAGGCCGAACTGCCTCGAGAGCCTTCACCCGGGCGAGATCGATGCTCCGACTGGGATCATAGTGTGGTTGGTCCATGGCTCGGTTGTCCCTTCAAACTTTTGAGGTGCGAGTCGAACTTCTTTACGACGAGGTGGCTAGCGACGGACGAACAAGAGCCGGAAGCGGACAATGGTGAGCCGCAGGAGCGGCCAAAAGATGACGGCGGTCGCGACAAGGGCAAAAAGGCCGAGGATGAGATTCTGCCGGACGACGAGTAGACCGAGGATAACGAACAGCGTCATTAGGGCGTAGAGCGAGGCGTGGGTATCTTCTGGTGCCGTCTCGACCGCTGGTGCAGTCGCGGTGGCGGGATCGGTGGGCGGTAGGGTCATAGCGTCTGCTCTCCTCGGCCGGGTGCAGTAACTGCGCGCTTGCGGAACGTGATGAGTTGCTTATCCAGCAGTTTAGAGGTTGTGTGAAGATTTTTACTAGGCGCACTTGTACCCGTACCCACCGGGTACAAACTTGATACGGCGAGAGGACATCAGGGGCAAGCAACCTGGACGGGGCTTCAAGGCAGGCGAACACGAGCTGTATCAGGCAGTGTGAGACCGCCTGGGCTCGTCGCGATAGGCACTGGACGAGGCTGCAGCCTCGCCTTCGTGCCCGCTGCTCATCCCGTAAATCAGACGTTGGCCGTGGCCCTGTAGAGACCATGGTCGGTGAAGCCTTCTGGACCGCGCTGCAGCTCGTCGATCATCTGCCCGACGCCTGCGGTCAGTCGAGGAACAACGCCTGGGTGGGCCAGTTCGTCCTGTCCTGCCACAACGGCGGCGGTTGTCACCTCGGCGACCAAAAGTGAAAGGGCGAAGCCTGCGAGACGCCAACTGCACCCGGTTTTGCGTTGCAGACAACTCTTAATCAGTTAGGTCGCAGGTTCAAGCCCTATACGCCCCCCCGGAAGTAGCCTGTCATGCAAATAAGAAATCGGCGCAACCTGCTTGGTGGCTACACCGACTTCCCGTTGTGTACCCCTATCCAAAACGGTAACCAGAACCGTTCGGTACTGCTAATTTCACACGTTCGGTTGCACCGACGAGGCGCACGTTTTTCGACTTTGACTACAGCCTGAACGAGCTCAGCGGCGACTGACGACCGTTGGAGACGCAGCAGTAGCACCCTCGAAGTAGGGCGCCGTGTACGTATTCGAGATCTCGAAGGAACCGTCTAACGTCAGACCCCCGTTGGCTGTGAAGCTGCGCTTGGTCCCCACGCTACCGTAGAGCGTCGCGGAGCCGTTGTAGTTGACGTTACCACCCGCGACCAAAGACGCGTACCAGTCCGAGTTCCCGTTCAGCGTGATGTCGCCTTCGGCAAGCAGGCCGAGCCCGATCGTCTTTTTGCCACTCAGGTTTTGTGTCGCGCTCGAGGAACCGTTGACCGTGATGCTCCCCTTCGAGGCGAGCGTGGTGTTCCCTAGATACTTGGTCTTGCTCCCGTTAAAGTTGAGCGAATTTTGCGAAAAGATTTGGCTGTCCTGGATCGTCAGATCGTTCGAGTTGATGTTGATGCTCCCCGACCTGCTTATGAGGACTGTTTTGTTGAGGACAATAGGCGTATTGCCGTTAAAGTTGATGTCACCATTGGCGATGACCGTCACCCCAGCGAGGTTGGTGCCACTCGGGAAGTTGACACCTGCGGCCACACATACAACCGCATTGAGTCCAAATCCCGAAAGCACGACGGACGCCGCCGTATTGATCGGACTTCCGCTATAGGTATTTGTACACCCTTTGATCGCAGCGTCGCGCTTCTTTTCATAGTCCACAGCGATCGGAGGAGGCGCGTCGACGAGCCGGGCGGGCTTGTTACCGGCACAGGCGGAAGCGTCGTTTGATGGATTACAGGTATAGGAGGCCTTATTGGTTGTTGCAGTAAGGGCCGGTGTAAGAAGCGACGCGTACGACTGGCACACGGAAGTCGTCGCGTTGCGCGAGAGACACTTCTTGAACTGAGCCTTATCGTAGCCGTTTAGCGTGTACCCCGACGCGCCGTGGAGCCCTGCGTCGATGTACATGGTGTTGTTTCCATTGACTGTGATTGTTCCTTCAGCGACGATGCCCTTACCCAGCGGCCCCGTCCCGGTACCCGTCGTGCCACTTGTGCCGGGCGTACTCACCACGAGAACCTCGCTTTGGTGCAGACCCCCACTTGGCGTCCGCCCCTTGAGGGTGAGCGTATACCCAGTACGGCTCGAGTCGGGTACATACACCGCGTCGCGTGCAGCGAAGGCGGCAACGCCGTCGATCTGGGGGACGGTCAGGGTGAGCGGGAATTTTTTGTCGCTGCTATTTTGATACTGCTTGCCGAGCACGAGGATAGCGGCGTTGAGCCCGGCTTCCGCCGAGGCTGCAGCGGAGACGTTCGCACGGGCGTTCTCGGCGATCTTGCTGTCCATCATCGCGAGGCTCAGGCTCCCGACCCCAAGGGTCACGATCACGGCCATAATCAGGAGCGTGGCGGTCAGGGCAATACCTTGTTGTGACTTCATCGAATAGCCTCCATCATGAAACAGGGTTTCGGAACGTGATGGGGATTCTCCGAACGCTGGCATCGGTAAAGGTCAGCTCGAGAATGGCCCCTACCGTTTTGGTTGGCGGGGCGGCAGCACACGCGGAGGAACAGTCACGCTCGCTGCCTGTCGCCCCCAACGGCAGGTAACGCACCACACGAAGCTTGGTCACGCCACTGGCGATAGCTTCCGCTGTGAGTCCTTGCCTGCGGAGCAGCGTATGTGTCTGACTGTCGACCGAGAACACGACGGTTTTGACCTCTTTGCTCGCCGAGCCGTAGGTACGGTTTTCAAAATACTTGATGGTGATCTGCTCCGAACCACCTGAAGCGTTGGGGACGAGGACGAAAGGCGCAGCGCCGACGGTCAGTGCGGTACCGTCATAATCGGTCTTGGTCGTTCCCCTGAAGCCAGCGAGCGAGATCTCGTACTGAAGCTGCTGCTCGGCACTCTCTCTCTCTTGCCCCAGACTCGCCATCCGGTCTTCGGCCCGGTACGCCCGAGTCGTGCTGAGGAGTGTGCCCGACAGCGCTCCAAGCAGGATCATAAAGAGCGACGACGCGACGAGCAGTTCTAGAAGGGTGAATCCGCTTCGTCCTTTCATGGCGTCGTTTGCGCCGTCAGGAGCGTCGAAAGGGTAAAGCTCCCGGCACGCGGTCCGTTCGTGACCACGCGCACTTTATAGGCCACGACAGGTGAGGCGCTTGCGGCACAGACGAAAGTAGTTCCCGTAAGGCTGCACGGTAAAACTGTCGTTACACAGGTGTAGCCTGTTTTGCTGCCACTCAAGCAGCTCTGGCGGGAAGTCGGCGCGGCAAGCTGCCGCTGCAGCTCGAGTTCAGCGCTGGCGAGCTTGGTCAGCTGCCGCGAGATTGCTGCGCCGCTCGAAGCGTTAAGCGCACCGACCTGCATGTTCGCAGCCGCGAGCACGCCGAGTGCCAAAACCACGAGCGCGACCAGCAGCTCGACGAGGGTCAAGCCTCGGCTACTCTTCATCCGTGACCTCGATCCGGCCGCCGGAGGCTACCGCGACAACGAGCGTTTTGCGGGTATCACTAACACGGACGCTCGAGCTTGTCGTGGGCAGTACCGAACCATCGCAGAAGCGGGGCAGGCCGTTCGGATACCAGACAATCCCTGCTACACGGCTGGTTGAGGCAAAAACGCGCGTCACCTGGACTCTCGGGTATTCGGATATGGCCCGACGGCTCAGGGTTAGGTCCGAAGCGCTGCAGGGGAGGTCGGTCGCGTCCTCATCGCCTTTGACCTTGGTCATGAAGCTTTGCGAGGCCGTGTCCCACAGCACGCTGACCGGACGATTGCGTTTAATCGCCTCGAGCTTGGCCTGAACGAGCTGCGCCTTGAGGCTGCTAGCAAACAGCCGCCCCGACGCAGGTCTGATTTGACCGACCCCGAGTGTCAGCAGCACGCCTATCAGCGCGACGACGATAATCAGCTCGACAAGTGTAAATCCCTCGCTCCTCATTATCTCACCAGGCTCCTCTGCCACACACTAGAACGGGAGCCCTTACAAGATACTTACAAAATATTAACTATACGCACAGCGCAAACGAAAGGAGTCTTGTGTTAGCCGTTCAGCTGCCATCGGCGATCTTGTGGGCCTACCGGTACATGACACGCTGCTCAAAGCTTGCACCATTCAAAAATGCCAAGGTCCCGCGCAGCGCCCGGTGACGTCTGCGCTTACGTGTTCCGAAAACCGCGTGAACCGACGACAGTTGAAGTCGGGTTTTCCCGGTCTCTAGGCTGCCGTTTGCGACTCGAGCCGATCGAATCTCGGGGGCCAGGCCGGAACAGTCCCAGACCGGTCGCCCTGGGCGACAGGGAACGTCGCGGTCTTCCGTGCAGTTCGGACAGCATGGACCGCACGCGCATAGTAGCCACACCTGATCCGTATATATCGGCCCTAATCTGAACCAACCCCGAGACGGGTGGAGGACTGACGAAGAAAGGCAACTGTCATGGACGATTATCACGATCTAGGTTTACCCGCCGATCTCAGCATGTGGCTTCGCAAACCTTTAGAGCGCAGACGCGTATTGCAGCTCGGCGCCATCGGCATCGGCACGCTGCTCGCGGGTTGCTCGAGCGGCCAGGTTACAGGTGAGGTGGACGCCTGTTCCAGCGAAATACCCGAAGAAACTGCCGGGCCGTACCCAGCCGACGGTTCCTCGGGTATGGGCGGGGGCAGTACGGTCAATGCGCTGGCCCTTTCCGGCATCGTGCGTAGCGACATCACCACGAGTCTAGGAACCGGAACCGTCGCCGGGGGCGTCCCGGCGACCATCGAACTCACCCTGTTCGACATCGGCAACAACTGTGCGCCGCTGGTCGGCTACGCCGTGTACCTCTGGCACTGCAACGCTGCCGGGGAGTACTCGATGTACTCGTCGGGTATCGAGGACGAGGACTACCTTCGCGGCGTACAGGAGACCGACAGCGAGGGCAAGGTGCGCTTCACCTCGATCTTCCCGGCCTGCTATTCGGGACGCTGGCCGCACGCCCACTTCGAGGTCTACCCCTCGCTGGCCCTTGCGACGAGCGCCGACAACAAGATTCACACCTCGCAGCTCGCGCTGCCCGAGGACGTCTGCACCACGGTCTTTGAAACTGCCGATGGCTACAGCCAGAGCCTGAACAACTTGGCGCAGGTCTCCCTAGACACCGACAACGTCTTTAGCGACGACGACGCGATCTTGCAGCTTGCCACCGTGACCGGCAGCGTCGCGGACGGCTACGCCATCGAACTGAGTTTCGGGATCGAGAGTTAACGATAGCTCTCGCCTGATTGCACAGCGTGCGCGCAGCCCCTAAGCTGCGCGTTTTTGCTCGAGCCCCCGCACCCAAAGCTGGGGCTTGCGAAGCTTTGCACCCCGTGATAAAGTCCTCTTCTGCTTTTTGTCCGCCGCTTTTTTAAGTACCCCTAGCGCCCGCCAGGTCAACACAGCCATCACCCTCAGGCAACCTCACGCCTGCCCTTTCGACGCCCCAAACTCCGACGCCTGCCCCGCACAAAGGAGACACTTTTGAGGTTGTTCTGGGAAGTTACGCGCCGCTCGTTTCGTCGTCATCTCACCTACCGCGCCGCCGCCCTCGCCGGGATCGTCACCAACACCTTTTTCGGCATCATTCGGGCGATGATCCTTATCGCCCTCTATGGCAACCGCGAGGTCGTCGAGGGCCTGAGTCTTCAGGACGTCGTCACCTATACGGGCCTCACGCAGGCGCTTATCGTTTACCTGAGCATCTTTGGCTGGTACGACCTCATGAACGCAGTGCATGCGGGCGACATCAGCGCCGACCTGCTCAAACCAATGCGCCTCTTTACATTCTGGCTGGCGCAGGACCTGGGGCGGGCGCTCTTGGGACTGATACTGCGCGGTTTTACGATTATGCTCATCTACGCGCTCATTTTCGGGATCACTGTGCCGCACGGCCCGGTGCAGATCCTCGCACTGCTTTTCACGCTCGTTCTGGCATGGCTGCTCTCGTTCGCCTACCGCTTTCTGGTCAATCTGGCCGCTTTCTGGTCGCCGGACGCCAAGGGGATCGGACGCTTCGCCTTCGTCATCGTGCTGTTTTTTTCGGGCTTTCTCATGCCACTGCGCTTTTTTCCCGAGTGGGTGCAGACGCTCGCCTACCTGACCCCGTTTCCGCACATGCTCAATACCGTCGTCGAGGTGTACCTGGGTGCGCTGACGGGTCCGGCGCTCCTCGAGGCTCTCCTGATGCAGGCGCTCTGGACAGCGGCCCTTGTCGCGCTGTGCGCGTTCGTGCTGAGCCGGGCGACCCGTCGTCTGGTCATTCTGGGAGGTTGAGGTGCGGCACACCCTAGGCAGCTACCGACGGCTTCTGGGCGCACAGCTCCGCAGTCACTTGCAGTACCGCGCCTCGTTCCTGCTCGACGTGCTGGGCACGGGCGTCATCACCCTGACCGAGTTCGGCGCGATTGCCCTGGTGTTTGGGCGTTTCGGGAATATAGATGGCTGGACGCTTGGCGAAGTGGCGTTTCTTTACGCCCTCGTCGAACTCTCGTTCGGCCTGATGGACATGGTCTTCGCGGGCTTCGACCCTAGCTTCTTCGGGCTGGGCGTGCGCAAAGGCACCTTCGACCGTATGCTGCTGCGCCCCCTGCCCGTGACCTGGCAGGTGCTCGGCTCCGACCTGACGCTGCGACGCGTCGGGCGTATCGCGCTGGGTGTGGGCATCTTCGCGCTAGCTCTCAACCTGAACCCGGTGGACTGGACGCTCGCCAAGGTGCTCTATCTGCCGTTCGTGGTTCTCGGCATCATCCTCTTTTTCGGCGGGCTCTTCGTGGTGGGCTCGAGCCTCACCTTCTGGACGGTGGAATCTCTGGAGGCCATGAACATCTTGACTTACGGCTCGTCGGAACTGATCTCCTACCCCATGAGCATCTATGAAGCGTGGCTGCGGCACATCTTCACCTACCTGATTCCGGCGATCTTTCTGACTTACTATCCGGCGCTCTACTTTCTCGGCAGACCCGACCCATTCGGTTTGCCCGCGTTTGCCCCGTTTCTCGCACCCTTTGCGGGCGGGCTCGTCTTCGCCGCCGCCCTGCGGTTCTGGGGCTTCGCCCTCAGGCATTACCACTCGACCGGGAGCTAACGATGATCGACGTCAGCGAACTTCACAAGGATTTTTTCGTCCGCAAGCGCCACACGGGCCGCTTCGCTGCCCTGCGCGACTTTACAGCGCGCGACAAGCGCCGCGTCCGGGCAGTAGACGGCGTGAGTTTCAGGATTGCTAGGGGCGAGGTCGTCGGCTATCTGGGGCCTAACGGCGCGGGCAAATCGACGACCATCAAGATGCTGACCGGGCTGCTGGTCCCGACAAGCGGCAGCCTGCGGGTAAACGGTTTCGTCCCGTACCAGGAAAGGCGACGCTACGTCGCCCAGATCGGCGCGGTTTTCGGGCAGCGCACGACGCTCTGGTGGGATTTGCCGGTGATCGAGTCGTTAGAGCTTCTGCGCTACATCTATAAGGTGCCAGACGAGACCTTCAGGCAAAACCTGCGTGAGTTCGAGACGACCCTGGAACTCCGTGAATTCCTGAGTACGCCCGTTCGCGCCCTCTCGCTCGGACAGCGGATGCGCGCCGACCTCGCCGCCGCGCTGCTGCATAATCCCAACCTGCTGTTTCTCGACGAACCGACCATCGGCCTAGACGTGGTTGCCAAGGAGCGTATCCGGCTCTTTATTCAGCACGTCAACGCGGTGCGCGAAACCACCGTCCTGCTGACCACCCACGACCTCGCCGACGTGCAAAAGCTCTGCCCCAGGGTGCTCATCATCGACCACGGCAGGCTACTCTACGACGGCGATCTGAGCACACTGCAAACCCGCTTCGGCGGTGACTGGCAGCTCACCGTAGACTTTACCGAGGCCTACCCAGACGTGACGGTCCCTGGGGCCGACCTCCTCACCCACAAGGACAACCGTGCGGTCTACGCCTTCGATCGGCAGCACCTGAGCGCCTCGGACCTGATCGGGAGGCTTTCGGCCCGCTTCAGCCTGCAGGACATCTCGGTCCAGGCACCCGACGCCGAGGCAACCATCCGACGGATCTACGAAGAGAAACTTTTGCTGCCCAGCCCTCTAGGCAAGCGCGAAATTTAGCCCACAGGATTGAGCCCGCATGTGTGCTAGTAAGCGGACGCCAAGGCCGCCCCCAGCGCCCGCCGCATGACCTCTACGGGCGCGTCCTGTCCAGTCCACAGCTCGAAAGCCTCAGCCCCTTGATAAACGAGCATCGGCACGCCATTTTGCGTCTTGAGTCCCTCGGCCTCCGCCGCCTCGAGAAGGGGCGT
>JBMDWS010000285.1:0-35075 GCA_048594695.1 Truepera sp.
CGCTCGGTCAGGTCGCGGGCGATCTGCGTATCGGCCTTTTTGAAGAATATTCCCGTGTAGGGGCCGTCGCCTTCGGGCGCGTCCAGCAGCTTGACTTCAGGAAAGACTTCGCCCAGGAGCGAAACGGAAAAGATCGTCGGCAGGCCGTGGCGGCGGCCCAGCTCGAGATCACCGTAGGCCGGGGCGACGTGCAGGACGCCGGTACCGTCCTCGAGCGTCACCGAATCGTCCGCGACCACGCGCCAGCCGGTGCTGGTGTCTTCGTCGGCGGGCACGCGGCCCTGCATGATGGGGCTGTAGGTCAGTCCGACGAGCTCGCTGCCGGAGAAGGTCGCGAGAACGGCATAGTTATCCTCGCCGAACACGCTCTTGGCCAGGGACTCGAGCAGCACGTAAAGCTCGCTGCGCTCGCTCTCTCCGTAGCGCGGCCCGGCCTCGACCAGCGCGTAGGTCGCGTCGCCTTTGACGGCCAGCCCGGTGTTGGCAGCTAGGGTCCAGGGGGTCGTGGTCCAGGCAAGAAAAAAGGTCGGCCGGGTTTCGCTTTTGGGGAGGAGGCCGCGCTCGGCTAGCGCCTGCCGGTTTGCCGGAAATTTGGGATAGACCGACGGGTCCTCGACGTTCTCCTTGTACCCCTGCGCGACCTCGTGCGACGAGAGCGAGGTGTTGCTGCCGGGGCTGTGCCAGGTCGTGCGGTACTCCTCGCTCAGGAGGCCACGGTCCCAGAGCGACTTCATCACCCACCAGCACGACTCGATATACGAGTTGTTGTAGGTGACGTACGGGTCGTCCAGGTCCACCCAGTAGCCGATGCGCTCGGTCATGGTGTTCCAGTCCTGGATGTTTTCGAACACGTAGTCGCGACAGAGGGCATTGAACTTAGCGATGCCGTAGTCCTCGATCTGCGACTTTTTGGTAAAGCCGAGGCGCTTTTCGATAGCGATTTCGACCGGTAGCCCGTGGGTGTCCCAGCCACCCTTACGCCCGACGTGATAGCCCTGCATGGTCTTGAAGCGGGGAAAAAGATCTTTATAGCAGCGGCTTATGACGTGGTGAACGCCCGGTTTTCCGTTGGCGGTGGGTGGCCCCTCGTAAAAGACGTAATCCCCCTCGGGTGCATCCTTTTCGACGGACTTTTTGAAAATGTCGCGCTCGCGCCAAAAGTCCATGACGTCTTGCTCGAGCGCGGTAAAGTTGGCTCCCTTGACTTCCTTAAACATCGCGTCCTCCCGAGCTCGGGAACCAAAAAAGGGCACCCCAAGCCTCTTCTAGAGCATTGGGGCGCCCCTGATGCGAAGCGCGGTACCACCCAATTTCGCTGAAACCTTGCGGCTTCAGCCTTTAAGCTGCCCCCAAATCCTCGGGGAGAGCCTGCCGCTGTAACGTGCGACTTACGTTCCCGTCTACTAACCTGCGCTCGCGAGCAAGCGTTCGGGGGAAGGCTCGAGGCTGATTTTCACGTGGGCGCGTGGTTGCCGGACTCTCACCGTCTCCGACTCGCTCAGAACCGCATTTCTCACGTTACTCGTTCCTGTCATCGCCACAACAATACTTTTTGCAACTTTTGAGCTTTACAGCCACCGCCTAAGTTGCGTATACTCAGGTTAGCAGCACCACTTAGGCACGTCAACAGGCCGCGCTGCACACCCGCCTGAAAATTCGAAACGGTTTGCGTAACTCGGGTGATGCAGGGTCACTAAGTCGCACAATTTTGCTCCTACACGGTCTTTTTCTGCGCCGTGCTGTAGAACCCAAGCATGTATATCTACGAAAGTTGAGCCCCCATGACCGAAATCAACGACGAGAGTACCCAGGTACTTGAACCCGTCTCCGAAGAAGCGGTCGAAAAACCGCGCCGTCGCGGACGGCCCAAGGGGTCGGGGCGTAAACCCAAGGAAGCCACCGACGCGCAGGTCGCGCCGGAAGTGCAAGCCGAGACCCAGACCGATGTGCAGAGTGAGGCTGAACCCCCTAGCGACGCGCCGCCCGAGACTCCTCGGCGTACGACCCGCCGCGCCAAACGCGAGGAGGTTACGCCCGAGGCCAAGGCCGAGCCTGTCGAGGCCGAGGAAGACGCCGACTCGCAAGATGAAGCCGACGAGTTCGAGGCGTCCTCGCAGCGCAGTTCGCGTGACAACGAGGCTGACGGCAACGATGCTGGCGGCAACCGCTCGAGGCGTAACAATCGCAACCAGCGCCGCCCGAGCCTGAATTACCGCGACCTGCAAGCCAAAATCCTACCGGAGTTGCACTTGCTCGCTAAAGAGGTCGGCCTCGCCGAATACCGGCAGCTCGGCAAGGACGAACTCGCCGAGGCGATTTTAGAACGCGCCGCCGAGTCCGAAGGGCTGCGGCTCGTTCGCGGCTACCTCGAGATATCTTCCGACGGTTACGGCTTCTTGCAGGAATCGCTGCTACAAAATAACACCCGCTCGGTGATCGTTTCGGCGGGTCTTATCAAGCAGTTCAAACTTCGTACTGGCGACTTTATCCTGGGCAAGTCGCGCCGCCCGCGCGACAACGAGCGCTATGGCACGCTCATCCGGGTCGAGGCCGTCAACGGCGTCGATCCTTTTCAGGCCGCCAAGCGTCCGCGTTTCGACGACCTTATCCCGACGTTTCCCGAACAGCGCGTCACCCTCGAGACCACCCAAAACGAGGTCGCGGCGCGGGTCATCGATCTGCTCGCGCCTATCGGCCGAGGCCAGCGCGGGTTGATTGTCGCGCCGCCCAAGGCCGGGAAAACGACGCTGCTTAAAAAGATCGCCAACTCGGTCGTCAAAAACGAGCCCGATATCAAGGTGATCGTCCTTTTGGTCGATGAGCGTCCGGAGGAAGTCACGGATTTTCGCGAGTCGGTCTCGGGTGTCGAGGTCATCGCCAGCACCTTCGACGAGCCCCCAACCAATCATATTCGCGTCGCAGAATTCGTCCATGAACGCTCGCGCCGCATTGTCGAGGAGGGCGGGCACGTCATGATCCTGCTCGATTCGATTACGCGCCTCGCCCGTGCCAACAACCTCGTCACGCCGCCGACCGGGCGCACGCTCTCAGGGGGTCTCGACTCCTCGGCGCTGCACTGGCCCAAGCGCTTTTTAGGGGCGGCCCGCAACATTCGTGGCGGGGGCTCACTCTCGATTTTGGCGACTGCCCTGGTCGAAACGGGTTCACGCATGGACGACGTGATTTTCGAGGAATTCAAGGGAACGGGCAACATGGAGCTGCACCTTTCGCGCAGGCTCGAGGAGCGCCGCATCTTCCCGGCTATCGATATCCTCAAGTCCGGGACGCGCCGCGAGGACCTGCTCCTGGGCGAGGACGTGCTTGCCAAGATGTGGCTTTTGCGCAAGGTCATCAGCGACATGGACCCAGCTGAAGCGATGGATATGCTCCTGTCGCGCTTGGGCCGTACCAAGAGCAACGCTGAATTCCTGCAATCGCTGGGTCAGAACTAGAGTTCTCCGAGAAAGAACCCAGGGGATGTGCTTTGTAACCAGGCGGACGGTCTTTCCCGCCTCGCTGGTGTTTCGGCACAGACAACTTCGACACGCGCCGCTAAACTTGCAAGAGTATGCGGCGCGTGTTGATTTTGGAGCAAGAGGTTTTCCTCGGTAGACTGCTTGGTGAGCGGTTCAGGCGAAGTGGTTTCGAGGTACGCCTGGTGCAGGAGGTGTCGCCTGCAGCCTTGGCCGAGCTCTATCTGCCCGACCTCATTATCGTTGGGGGTCACGAGCCAGGAAGTCTGCAGGGTCTTCACCGCTGGGCGAGGGGAACACCCGTGATCGTCCTCGGTGACGAAACGACCGAGCTGCCACGCTGGCTTTTTCCCACCCTCAACAAGCCTTTCAGTCCGAACCGCCTTGTCGCGTTGGCGCAGGAGTACCTGTTGGCCCGACAACTCGAGCGCGGGAAAGGTCAAAATATCGGAACGATTCCGATTTCTTGACCTGAAGGCACGAAACAAGTACACTGACCCCATACGCCCTCGTGTAGTCAGGGAGGTTCAGTCATGTGGGTTTCGACACGGTCACAGTACGGCATGCGGGCACTCGTTGAAATAGCGCTAAGCAGCGAACCGACGAGTCTCAAAGTCGTTTCGGAACGGCAAAACATTTCTCAGCATTACCTCGAGCAGATCATCGCTGTCCTGCGCCGTGCGGGGATCGTAGAGTCGACGCGCGGGGCGTATGGCGGCTACCGCATCACCCGGCCCCTCGAGCAGGTGACGGCTCTCGAGGTCGTCGAACTCATGGAGGGTAGCATCGCGCCGGTAGCGTGTATCGAGGATACCGAGTCGTGCGAACACACCGGGCACTGTTCGACCGAGAGCCTCTGGAACCGTGTCGATCTGGCTGTTCGGGATGTGCTCGCTTCGACCACGCTGGCTCAGCTCGTTTCCGAGCGGCAGCTTTTGCAGCTCGAGCCCCTGCCCGAGCGGTTTTCTGTCACGAACTAGCCCGTCACGGACCAAGCCCAAAGAAGTCGAGCGGGTACAGCGCACGCAACCTTAACCTGCTTAAACATGCTTGAACTCTCGCGCCTAGCTCGCTGGAGTTCGTTTTTTGACCAGCACTCGCCCCCGGGTCTTCACTCTTGGCTCCCTGCACAGCCGTGACTACCTTGGCTGCTCAGGCAGGCCCCTAGAATGGGGTAATGAACGTCTACCTCGACTACGCCGCGACGACGCCCCTCGAGCCCCTCGTCTTGGAAGCCATGCTGCCTGCATTCGGTGAGGTTTACGGTAATCCGTCCTCCCTGCACCGTGCCGGTCAGCGGGCGCGGCGACTCGTGGAAACTGCGCGTGAGCAGCTTGCCGGGGCTATCGGCGCACAGCCCCGTGAGCTCACCTTTACCTCCGGTGCGACCGAGGCCGACAACCACGCCCTTCGTGCCTACGCCTCGCGCTTTCCCGGCGGTCACATCGTTACGAGTCTCCTCGAGCATGCGGCAGTCCTGACGACCTGTCGGCAACTCGAGCGTGAGGGCTGGCGCGTGACCTATCTGGCCCCTGACGCGCGCGGTGAGATCACGCCGGAGGCGGTCGGGGCAGCGCTCGAGCCGGACACTTTTCTCGTCGCACTGATGCTCGTCAACAACGAAACGGGTGTCGTGACTGATATTCCTGCTGTCGGAACGGTCGTCCATGCGGCGGGAGCTGCGCTCTTTTGCGACGCGGTGCAAGCGTTGGGTGTTCTATCTCTCGACGTGCAGGCACTAGGGGTCGACATGCTGGCGCTCTCGGCGCATAAGGTTTACGGCCCCAAGGGCGTCGGGGCGCTCTGGGTGCGTTCCGGACTCGAGCTGCCACCTTTTCTCCTCGGCGGTGAGCAGGAGCGCGGGCTGAGGGCAGGAACGCTCAATGTCTCGGCGATTGTCGGTTTCGGGGAGGCGGCGCGGCTTTTGCGGGAGCGGCTGACTGAAGATGTGCAGGAGATTGCCCGCCTGCGGGACCGGCTCGAGGCGCACCTGCTCGCTCTCGACGGGGTCGGACTCAACGCTGCGGGTGCACCCCGCAGCGTGAAGCACCTTAACGTGCAGGTGCGGGGCGTCGACGGGGAAGATCTGCTCATGGGACTCGACGCGGCTGGGGTGTGTGTCAGCGCCGGGTCGGCTTGCGCTGCCGGGACGCTCGAGCCCTCCCATGTGCTGCTGGCTATGGGATTGCGCCCACAGGACGCCAAAGCGAGTCTACGCCTGTCACTCGGACGGGGTCTCGACGACGTGATGATCGACGCGGCTGCGACGCGCTTTGCCGAAGTCGTGACGCGCTGCCGCAGTTTTGTTTACGAGTTGTAACGCCCTACCCGCGCCTGGTGTTCTCGTCCTCGCCCGGGTAAATGTTGAGAGAACGTTGCCAGAGGCGCAAGAGGCTCGCCTGGTAGGAAGCCCAGCCCTCCTTATGCCAGCGAAAGCTGTCGTCTTCATAGAGATAGTGGCGAAAAACAGGCCAGACAAGACGTGGGTCACGGGAATTGAGGAGAGCTAGCTGTACCCGGTAACGGTCGGCCCCGGTGATGTGTGTGATGGGAAACGTCCTGAACTGCTCGAGCATACGCTCCGCCAGCCAGTGCTGCGTCCGGGTGACGGGGCCGCCGGGAGGCTCGAGGCCGAAAAGGGTCTGGCACATGAGGGATGTGGCGACCAACTGGTTATGCAGGCTGGGCGGGGACCGTGGGTGAAAGTCTCCTGCGCTCTGGGCCTGATCGATAAGGACAGCGGCGTCGAAGAGCCACTTGAGCCGAAAATAGTGATGGGCGGCCCCGTGTTCACAGAGGAGCGCGAAAAGGAGCGCTTTATGTGGTTTAAGGGTCTCGACACCAAAAAAGGTGTAGGGCTCGAGTGCCGACCAAAGCTCGCGCTCGAGCCGGAAGCCTCGGAAAGCCGGGCTGAGCTGCCAGTGAAGCTCGGTGGCAACTCCCGAGTCGGGATGGATAAAGTTGACGTGGTGCATACGCCGCAAGTAGCGCTTCTCCCACGCCTCGTCGAGCTGGTCGCCGCTATCGGCGCTCGGGCCGCTATAGCCAAGACTCTGCAGGCACGCCTTGGCCTCGAGATAAAACCGCTTGGGCACGACGATGTCGAGGTCTTTGGTAGGGCGACGGGCGATATCGGTGAAGAGCCTCTGGGAGAGGATGACGCCCTTGTGCGGCAGAACCGGGATCCCCGCCTCTCCAAAGCGCCGCAGGATGGTGAGAAGATGCTGCGTGAGTTCGAAGGTCCAGAGCGTCTGGGCGTTCACTTCGAGGCTAAAAGGTTCCAGAAACGCCTTATCGAGTTTCAGGCTTTGCAGTGTTCGGTAGACGAGGGGCGTGACCTCGTGCTCCTGACATATGGCTAGAAGCGTGTCAGGATCGACAGCGGTGAGGTCGTGCTCGGCCCAGTCCGGATCGGGCGCGTGCGCGAGCTGCGCCTGCAAGCAGGCGACCATCAGGCGAAACTCGGGCGGGAACACGCTAGGCGAGAAAGTGCTGCTCGAGCGCCTTAGCGAGCTTGAAAGGCTCGAAGGGCGTCCGTGGGCGAAAGACGTCGAAGACGCGGGCATGCGTGACGAGCCTCGCCACGGCCCCGAAGTGGCGGCTACGGAGGCTTTGAGCGTCCAGAAATTCGGCCCGGTACGTATTCTCCACCGCTGAGGTGAAAGCCTCGAATGGGTTTTTGGGGACGATATGGATCTCCTCGGCGTCGTCTGCGTGTAGCGCGTAGATGTGATGGACCGGCGCGCTGACGGGGGAGAAGACGCGCCTGAGATCGAGCTGGGTCTTGTCGAGGGTGGGCTGGCTCGCATCTTCGGGGGCGGGCTCGAGGCCGAGCGTCCGGGCGCTGTCGTCGCGCAGTTTGCTGCGCGGAAAGCTCGGCAGGGCGGTCGGCACGTCCACGTCACTCGAGCAGATTCCGATCACGTCGTCCGAGAGCATGGTGTAGCCGCGCTGGGTCAAGGTATAGAGGAGTGTGCTCTTGCCAATGCCCGACGGCCCGGTAAACAAGACAGCCCCCCGGGGGGTAAGAACAGTGCTCGCGTGGAAGGCCAGGATGCCGCGCTGGTGCAGGAGTATCCCGAAACAGGTACCAAGCAAAAAGAGCCGAACTTCGCGCAGGTCGGCGTCCGGGGCGATCTTGACGGTGATCTTGTTTCCGCCACTTACCTTATAGGTGGCGACGCCCGCGAGGACAAGGCCGAAGTGCTGCGGCTCGCTATGGTAGGTGTCGTCGCTCACGGTCTCCGTGCGCCACGGCTCGGCGCAAATGGTGACGTCCGCGCGTGCTCCAGTGTCCGGTATAGGGAGCAGTTCGGGCAGCTCGAGTCCAGAGGTTATCCGAAGCGTGTAGGCGGTGTAGGTAAACAAGTCAAGATTCCTTTGAGATCGCGTAGACTCCCGCAGGACTACTCTAAAGGGTGCCAGGACACCGATGTTGGAGTAAAAGTCACAGGACCTAACCTCCCTTCGGTACTAGTGCAATGGGATTATTGGATGCCAGCGACGTTGCGATAGGGTGAGCCAAGATGGCAGAACGTCATCTGCGTGCCAGGAGGCAATCCGTGAAAACCGACCAGAAAAAAACGTGGCAGACACCCAAACTCACCGTCGTCGACTTCTCCAAGACCCTGGGTGGCGGAGCACACGGTTCAGAGAACCGCATGTCCCTGATCGGCCGGTATAAAAAGAACTCGTACGCCAGCTAGTACTTGTCCTCAAACTTCTAGGTTGTGTCCCTGACTGCTCACTGCTCTTCCCACGCGTTTTTTCGGTACGCTACTGAGATGGATTCGCTAATACAACCCCTCGAGCTCACTACGGTCGTTGTCCGTGACCCCACACTTGTCAGCGCGCAGCTTAACGATGAAGTCGTGATGATGGACGCGCGCAGCGGGACTTACTACGGGCTCAGCGAAACTACCGGGACGATCTGGCAGTTGCTCGAGCAACCCACGACTATCGAAGCGGTCGTTACGCGCCTCATGGAAACATATGACGTGGAAAGGTCGGTCTGCGAGCACGAGGTCCTCACGATTTTGGAGGACATGCGCTCTAAGGGGCTGATCACGCGTGCAGGCTGAACAGGTCAGGGAGAGGCTGGGTCCTGTAAAGGACCTAGCCTTTTTGTTGCTGGTCTACTCCCAGCTCTGGACCGCGCGGCTTCTACTATGGATTCTCCCCTTCGAAGTGCTGAAAATGCACCTTGGAAGGAGCGGGGTCGAAGGGCCTAGCACGGCGACCGCAGCCGAGTCGAGGCTGGCGCGGCGGGTTGCGGCGGCGATCGACCTCACGAGCCGCTTTACACCTTTCAAAGCCACGTGCATCGTGCAAGCGCTGGCGGCGCGCAGGGTTTTGGCGTTGAAAGGCGCACCGAGTACCCTTTATTTTGGTGTCCATAAACTTGATAAGGGCTTCGGTGCACACGCGTGGTTGCGGGTAGGCCCGGACTTCGTCACGGGCGGGGCGACGCAGGAGGCCAACACCGTGGTCGGCGTTTATTCTCGGTGATGCTGTCCCACTCGTGACGCGGGTTTCATGACACAGGTTCCAGCGCTCTTGTGGGGCTGTGTGGCTCCACCGAAGTCCAGCCCCGATTTTCCCGGGTCGGTGGCTGCGCTCGGCGTCATGGCGCAGATTGCCGGGACGCAGGGCAGCGTTTGGCGCGGCAGCGGTGCGCTTCTGGCCCAATTTGGTGGATCGGGCGGTCTGCTTGTCCGCCATGACCATGACCTAGAGGCGTCATCCGTTCGCTACCGCGTGGCAGCGGCGTGCCGTCTGGACAACCGTAGCGACCTTTGCCGAATGCTGGGACTGGACACGTCGGTCACCGATACGACCCTCGTGGCAGCGGCGTATGGGCGCTGGGGTGACGCGTGCCCGGAGCATTTGTTGGGAGACTTCGCCGTGGTTGTCTGGGACACCGTGGCAGGGATACTGTTCTGTGCCCGTGACGCCCTTGGTATCCTGCCCTTTTACTACTGGCAGCGCGGCGGCGCGTTTTGTTTTGCCAGCGATCTCGAAGGGCTCTTGGCGCATCCCTCCGTAGAGCCGAAACTGAACCTGCACTATGTCAAGGCGTTCTTGCTTTATGACAACGATTATGTTCACCCGCACTACAGCTTTTTCGACGCAATTTTCAAGCTACCCCCCGGCCACAGTCTGAGTTTCCGGGACGGAACGGTGTCACTAAAGCGTTACTGGAACCCTGCAACCGTTTATATGGCCGTACCGAACCAAGAAAAGGATTGTACCGAGCAGCTGCGCACCCTGCTGACCGAGGCTGTTCGCTGCCGCCTCGACGCAGAATCGCCGACCGGCGCGCACCTAAGTGGCGGCCTCGACTCGAGCGCCGTCGCTGTCCTCGCGGCTCGCCTGAGCCGGGAACCCCTGCAGACCTTCTCCTGGTCTACGCCGGGAGATCTCAGCAGGCTCGAGCTCGAACACGATGAGCGGCGCGAAATCGACATCCTGCACGCTGCAGAAGGGCTCGCGGTTCACTACACCGAGATAACCGCAGATCAGGTGCTGCATACGTTCGGAGATCTCACACGAACGCCACAGGTTCACCGGGCTGTCGAACAGGTTGTGCTCCTGAAAGCCCGTGCGCTGGGTGTCCGTACCCTGCTGTCCGGCTGGGGGGGCGACGAAGGCGTCTCTTACTATGGTCGCGCCTACCTTTCAGAGCTGCTGTTGCGAGGCCGTCCGCTCGACCTCTTCCGCGAACTTCGAGGCTGGGCCGAGCGAGACGGACTGTCGGTCTGGCATCGTGGGCTCAGGCGCGCTATCGGCTTCAGTCTGCCCGAGAGGGCACGGCTGCGCTATAACCGTTTCCGGGAGGGGCCACGAACCCTGCCGACCTGCCTGAGTCCGGAATTTCACGAGGCCCTCTCGCACGTCGAGGCTTACCCGTGGGACGACTTTATGCCCAAGGGCACCGTTCGGGACGATCTGGTGGCGCTCCTTACCCGTGGTCCCGTGTCGTACCGAACTGAAGCCTGGCACGCTCAGGCGACGCGCCAGGGGCTCAACTACCGCTACCCACTCCTCGACAGGCGCATCGTCGAGTTCTCGTTGAACGTACCCAGCCGCTTCTTCTTTCATCATGCCCAGTCCCGCTACCTTTTTCGGGAGGCGACCCGGGGTATTCTGCCCGACGACATTCGCCTGAAAACCCTGAAGCGCGATCCGGCACTCGAGGAGCCTCAATACGCTCTCTTTAACGCGCTCCTTAAAAACGGTGACCTCTACCGCCGTGTCGCGGCGCAGCCCCTTGGTCAGAGTAGGTTTCTCGATGGCCCGACCACGCTCGCGAGCGTAGCGACCTCTCGAACCCTGCAGGCGTTTGGCAGCGACCCACGTGGCGTGAGCCGCGCCCTCTGGCTCGCCTTTTTGCACCCGGATACGTTCTGGTAGAGCAGGATTAGGCCGTGCGCTGACGCTGGGCCTGCGCCATCATGTGCGCTGGATCGTCTAGATTGTCGAGGTTGACGTGAATCGCCGACACGTCACTGCCTGGTACTTCATACATCAGCTCGAGCAGCACTTTTTCCATCACGGCGCGAAGACCTCGAGCCCCTGTGCCCCGCGCCTTGGCGCGCTTGGCAATCTCCCCGAGCGCGTCCTCGCTAAAGCTGAGGTCGACGCCGCTCAGGCGGAACATGTCGCGGTACTGCTTGACGAGCGCGTTTTTGGGTTTGGTCAGCACGTCGATCAGCGCGTTTAGGCTTAGTTCTTCAAGACTTGCCGTAACCGCCAGACGTCCGATGAGTTCGGGAATGAGGCCAAAGCGCATGAGGTCCTCGGGGCTGACCTTGGCGCTGACGTTCTCTTCCGGTGGTTTGCTCGCATGGGCGAATCCCACTTTCGAAACGTCGGTGCGGCTACGAATAATCCCGTCCAGGCCTTCAAACGCGCCGCCGCAGATAAAGAGGATTCTCGAGGTGTCGACGGCGATGAGTTCTTGGTGTGGATGTTTACGACCGCCTTGTGGCGGCACGTGTGTGACCGATCCTTCGATAATCTTGAGGAGCGCCTGCTGTACGCCCTCGCCCGACACGTCCCGGGTGATGCTGGTGCCTTCGCTCTTGCGGGCGATCTTGTCGATTTCGTCGATATAGATGATGCCGCGCTCGGCAGCCTCGACGTTGTATTCGGCGGTCTGCAGCAGCCGCACGATGATATTTTCGACGTCGTCGCCGACGTATCCGGCTTCAGTAAGCGTCGTCGCGTCGGCGATGGCGAAGGGCACCTGCAGGATGCGCGCCAAGGTCTGCGCGAGCAGTGTTTTGCCCGTGCCGCTCGGACCGAGCAGCAGGATGTTGGACTTTTGCAGCTCGGCGTCCGGGTTTTGCAAACGCATGTAGTGGTTGAACACCGCGACCGCTAGCGTTTTCTTGGCGTCTTCTTGTTCGATGACGTAGGCGTCGAGCTGGGCCTTGATCTCCTTGGGGGTGACCGGACGGGGGAGCACCGCCGGACGCTGCTGGGTCTGGGCCAGAACGTGTGAAATACGGGTAACGCAGTCGCTACAGATATGCGTCACGCCGTTTTCTGCGGCGACGAGGTGGCGCACCTCGGCGTGGGTTCGACCGCAGAAGTTGCAGCGGGCTTGGGCCACCTAGCGTTTCTCCTCGGTGAGTTCTTTGCCGCCGGGCAGGCCCGGAGTAAAGCGCTTGAGCTGCCGAGGTTCGATGACCTGATCGATGAGGCCGTACTCCTTGGCGGCGTCGGGCGTCATGTAGAGGTCGCGCTCCATGTCGCGTAGGATCTTTTCGCGCTCGTGACGGCCGCCAGTGTGTTGCTCGTAGAGGTCGATCATGCGGTCGCGCAAGAAGAGTACTTCCTTGGCCTGTACCTCGACGTCTGGGGTGTTACCCCGAAACCCCGAGGAGCCCTGGTGGATCATGATGCGGCTGTTGGGCAGCGCGGCGCGTTTGCCCTCGGTACCACCCATCAGAATGACCGACCCCATCGACATGGCGATGCCGACACAGGTCGTGGAGACGGGCGCGCTGATGAACTGCATAGTGTCGTAGATAGCTAGGCCCGCGTAGACTTCGCCGCCAGGGCAGTTGATAAACAGATTGATCTCCTGCTCGGAAGACTGGGCGTCGAGTAAGAGGAGCTGAGCTACAAGTACGTTAGCGACTTCTGAGTCGATAGGTGTACCCAGAAAGATGATGCGCTCTTTGAGGAGGCGGCTGTAAACGTCGTACATCCGTTCGCCGCGTCCGGTCTGTTCGATTACGTAAGGAACCAAGGGCATACGCGCTCCTAAATGTCTCGAGCTCTGCTACGTTATACGTCGGATTCTACCGGAGTCGCCGCCTCTGCGTCACCGCGCTGGGCCGCGAGGCGTTCCAGCACGGTCTCGCGCAAAGCCTTGTCGCGGGTCAGCAGAAAGCGGTAGTTCGCAAGACCGCTTTCGCCTAAGTCCTGACGGACCTTTTGCGGCGTGCTGTTCTGGCGCTGGGCGGTGTAGGCGAGGGCCGCGTCGAACTCCTCGTTCGAGATGCGGGTGCCGCGCTGCTCGAGCAGCCGCTCCAGCACCAGATCGCGCCGGACGGCATTCTCGGCGCTCTCGTCGAGTTCGCGTTCGAACTCCTGGCGCTTTTCGTCGTCTCCGAGGCTCTCAAGATAGCCCTGAAGGGTCAGGTTGCGCCGCTCCAAGTCGCGGGCGAGGTTTTGCAGCATGTTGTCTTTACGCTGCGCCTTGAGGCTGGGGGGCACGGTGGCGCCCTGGGTCTCGAGCAACAGCTTTTCGGTAAATTCTTCCTGCTGTGCGTTCAGCGCTTCCTGCGTGAGCTGTGCGTTCAGATTCTCGCGGATCTGCGCGTCAGCCTGAGCCCAGGTCTCGAATCCAAGGGTCTGGGCGAACTCGTCGTCGGCTTCCGGACGCTCTTTGGCTTTGATGTCCCGAACGATCACGCGCAGGGTCGTGGGGTCTGCTTGTTCGTTGCCCGCCACATCCGCGTCGCCCGCTTCGTGTTCATGATCGTGGCTGTGATCATGGTCGTGCGTGTGGTCGTGTCCCGATTCGTCGCTCAGCGTCAGCTCGATTTCCTCACCAATGGCTTTGCCGAGAAACTGCTCGGCGAGTTCCGGTGCGACGTTCTCGAGGTCGACCGGAATGCTCGAGCCTTCACCGCCGCCTTCGCTCACCGTTTCGACCATGAGGTAGTCGCCTGCTTCGGCGGCCCGTTCAATGGGGATGAGGGTAGCGTTTTGCGAGCGCAGCCCGTTGACGGTTTCCTGCACCATTTCGTCGGTTAGGGGGGGCGTTTCGGTATCGATCACGATCTGCGACAGATCGGGCAGCTCGAACTCGGGGTAGAGCTCGAGTTCGGCCTCGAAGCTGTAGTCGCTGGCGTCTTCGGGTTCGTGCGCGTGGACGTGTTGGGCAACCGGGGTGAGTGACAGTTCGCGCACTGCGCGCGGGAAGTAGGTCTGCACCAGCGCGTCGCGCACTTCCTGAGCGATGGCGTCCTTGCCGACGCGGCTTTCGATAACGCCACGGGGCGCCTTGCCGGGACGGAAACCGGGCACCCGGATCTGCCGGGCAATGTTCGAGAGCACCTGCTGATAAGCCTTGCTCACGTCGCTCGCGGGTACCTCAACTTTGATCTTGGCGCGTCCCGCGTCTTGCTCGAGAATCTGTGTTTGCATGAAACTCTCCTCAAAACTCGCTCTCAGTAAAGCGAAACGGTCTAGTCTATCAGGCGCACTCGCCTGCGGGGGTAAGCGTACGCGCACCCACAAAAACGGGCAAGCCCGTGAGCTTGCCCGGCTTGGTGCGAGGAATGGGACTTGAACCCACACACCTTGCGGTACTAGATCCTAAGTCTAGCGCGTCTACCAGTTCCGCCATCCTCGCATGAGTTAGAGGTATCATCTCTAATGTATTAAAGATGATACCTCTAAAGTGCTGGGGTGGATGATGGGATTTGAACCCACGACCCTCGGAACCACAATCCGATGCTCTAACCGACTGAGCTACATCCACCATCTCACCCACGCTTCGCGGGCGCAAGACCTTTAAGTTAGCATCTTAGCTCGCTGAATGCAATCAGCGCGGCGGCGTCGACGAGGGGTGCGCTCATTTTTCCTTCAGTTTGGCTTAAGGTTCGTTTTCTAGACTGCCCCACATGAATAAGCTCCTGAAAGTTGCACTTACTTTATCCGCCCTCACGCTACCCTCCGCGCTTGCTCAGACCGTCTACGTGGGTGTAACTACCGGAACGCCTATCTTCAACGAAGATTTCAAGCTCGGTGTGCAGGCGGGTCTAAACCTAACGCCGGAATTCGAGGTACGCGCTGCTGCCGAAGGCAACCTGACCAACCTCCAGCCTGAAATGGCAACGCTTGACGCCTTCTACAACTTTTTCCTGAACGTCGATCGACTGACTTCGGGTGGAGACGCTTTTGTCGGTGCGCCGACCAATAACTCGCTCTACATCGGTGCCGGGATCGACGGTTACTATGGCCCACGCGCCAACAACATCAGCGACGCTTACCGCTACGGGACGCACGGTGTGGTCGGGGCAGAGGCTATGCTCGGGCGCTTTGGCGTATTCGGGGAAGTGCAGCCGGGTGTCGTGTTCGAATCGGACTGGGGCGGGGTCAAGCCCTCATTCCGCGCTCGTCTGGGAGTCAACTTTCACCTCTAGGGACTGAGAATCGGTTGAACTCCACTCTCTCATGATAGTTGCGCCCTTCAGGGCGCTTTTATTTTGAGGTGCGTTTGCGGGGGGTGTCGCGTTGGCGTCGGATAGGCGACGCTTGGTTTACGAGGTGAAACGCGCCCAGAGCGCTCTCGTCGACTTGATGCTATGGGTCTAACACCATGGGTACGCAACGCACAAAGTGAAGTGATGGGCTGAAGGTTGGAGACAATGCGTAGGCCGAGTTTTCGTAGCCTACGTATTGTCCGGTCGGTAGGGCCGGTGTTTTTACTGATACCTGGGGTGACGTAGGTTACGCCGAATAAAGTGAGCGGGGTGCTCGAGCGTTCCAGTCACCACTACCGGGTCGTGTCTAGTTCATAGTTTTACCCACGACGGACGACACAGCCTCAGCCGAACTCGAGGTCGTTCAGGGCGAGTAAACCTCAGGCGTGTTTGTCGGTGGCGCGTAGCCACTTGACTTCGGGATAGGAGTAGATCTTGCGGTGTTCCTGTCTCGCCTCTTCCTCAGTTTCGGCAAAGACAACGTGAACGGCGCAACCATCTAGCTTTTCAATTCTGCGCAGCTCCTGCTGCTCCTGTTTGGCTATCTCGAAGGTATCGACGCGTAGGATAAGGTCGTAACCTGCGTGGCGCGGCAACTCCTTAAAGAAGAAGTAGGGCATGGTTCTACTATAGTGCCGCGCCAGGGGGGCGAAAGTGACGTGTACCTGCAATCTTGCTACGGGGTTGGCGCTCGAGAGGTGAAATCGTTGGAGCACCCAGAGGTTAGCCTAGTTCCATAAGAGCCAGCGTCGCCCAGTAGTGTATCTCGTCGGTCAGCTCGAGTCCCGAAAGCGCCTCCTCGTCGTACCAGCCGAGCGTGCTGTCTTCCTCTAGCAGAGTACCGTCGTAGTCCGGAAGTGGCCGGGCAAAGTAGATAAGGTCGATGTGTTCGTGACCTGGCGCGATGGTTTCTAGCTGCACGCCCCGAGGGCGGACGAGTTGCCGGGGTTCCCGGATGGGCAGCGCCCGTTCACCAATGAGCGAGACCGCGACGCCCGACTCCTCCCTGACTTCGCGTAGCGCTGCCTCGTCAGGCAACTCGTTCGCTTCGATATGCCCGCCGCAGGGAAACCAGCGCCCCAGTTTTTTGTGTTTGTGCAGAAGGACGCCCCCCCGCCAGACGACGAACGTCGTCGCGGTGAAGTCGCGGGTGACGCCCTCATTCACTTTTTCTCCAGTCCAGCCGCCACGCGGGCACGTCGAAGGGCTCGGGCCAGAACTCGAGCACCTCCTGAATAAAACCATCCTCGACTCTCGAGAAGGCAATGACTCGTGCCTGCACCACGCCGTCGGTGACGCTCACGTCGCTGACGACCTGCGAGCCTTCGGCGACGATGCGGTGGACTGTAAAGCGCCAGAAACCGTTGGCCGGGTAGGTGCTGTTGAGCCGAACAAAATCTTCCCGACCGCGAAAGGTTTCCTTGGATTGCGGGTAATAAAGGGTATAGGTCTTAGCTAAAAACGTGCTGGCGTAGGCGAAGTCGTTGGTCTGCATCGCCGCCCAGAAAGCTTCGACAGTCTCTTTAGGGGTGCGGATCACGGGGTTTACCCTAACAGGTCAGGAGGCCATCATCAGCGGGATGCTCTCCCGTACCTGACCGACCACCGTTCCGTAGAGCGTGTGGGGCGTGGTGGTGTCGATGGCGACGGTGTAGAGGCCCATCTCTCCGACCTGCTCACGGGGTACCAGCACGGTGTGGTTCTGGTCCGAGTGCCCCACGACGTACTGACTGTCGGTAGCGACTTCCCGGATCAGGACGCGCAACTCGCGCCCGGCCCAGCGAGCGTTTTGAACCTGCGACCAGTGCTTTTGTCGTTCGATGAGGCGGCCCAGGCGTTCGGCCTTGACGGCCCTAGGCTGATCGTCGAAGTGCGTGTACGAGGGAGTTCCGGGCCGCGCTGAATACATGAACATGTAGGCGCTGTCGTACTGCACCTCGTCGTAGAGCGACAGTGTCGCGCCGAAGTCCTCTTCGGTCTCGCTCGGGAAGCCGACGATGATGTCCGTCGATATGACTACGTCGGGGATCTTCGCTTTGATCTCCCGAATGATCTCGAGGTAACGCTCGCGGCGGTACTCCCGCGCCATGCGCCTGAGCACGCGGTCCGAACCCGACTGCACGGGCAGGTGAATGTACTTGCAGATATTTGGGTGCGCCGCCATCGCGTCGATCACGTCCGAGGTGAAATTCATGGGGTGCGAGGTGGTGAATTTGACCCTGGGGATGCCGGTGTCGGCGACGCGCCTCAGCAGCTCGGCGAACGACGGCAGGTCACTACGGCCCAGACCGTAGGAATTGACGTTCTGCCCGAGCAGGTATATCTCCTGAACGCCCCTTTCCTGCATCGCCCTCGCTTCGTGGAGGATACTCTCGACGGACCTCGAGACCTCCGGCCCACGGGTCTGTGGCACGATGCAGTAGGTGCAGTGATGGTTGCAGCCGCGCATGATGGTCAGAAAACCGGTCAGCGTGCCGGGTGCGGGGGTCAGGTGCTCGTGCAGGGACGGCTTGAAATCGAGGCTCCAGTAGGGTTCGTGACTCGTTTCGACAGCCTCGATCGCCTCCAAGATGTCGGTGATCGCACCCGGCCCGACGAGGATATCGACGCCGAACTTGCGGGCGATGTCCTGACCCTCCTGAAGCTGCGCCAGGCAGCCCATCATCCCGACCGTAAGATCGCGCCCGGCGAGTTTCTGCTTGCGGTATTCGCCCAGAAGCGTGACGACCTTCTCGACGGGTTTGCCGCGCACCGCGCAGGTGTTGATAATGACGAGGTCGGCGTCGGCCTCGCTATGAACGAGCTGGTGACCCCCGGCCACGAGTTCGGACGTGACCGTGTGGGAATCGTATTCGTTCATTTGACAGCCGTGGGTTATGACAAAAGCCCGCGTAAAGATCACCTACCTGTCCTGCCTTGGCTCACGCAGCCGTGAGTGCTCCAAGGAGCTTAGCATACGCTCCGGTGCGCGCGCCCTGCAGGGGGAAACGGATCACAATTCTGTCGCCTCTGCCGGGTCATACTGCGACAATGAAAGGCCGTTTGCTGCGATCTTTGCTAAGCGTAGGTTTTCTGCTGGGGATAGGCTGCGCTCTCGCCGATCCCATGCCCGAGGGCTCGAGCCAGTTCGCCCTGACGCAGGCGCTCGCCGGACAGACCCAGGTGACCCTCTCGGACGCCTGCCCGCCGACGCAGAACCTGAAAGGTGTACAGGCCGTTTGCGAAAACTACGAGGGGATCAATCAGCTGCTCTACATGCAGCAGCTCGACGAGGTGCTCTTTACTGCGACGGCCTACCCCGATACCCTGCCCGGCATGAAAGACCTGACACTCGAGCCCCGCACCCCGTACTGGATCTACTTGCCTGAATACGGACGCTTCGAGCGCTCATTCAATTTCGAGGGCGGTATCTACCGTATCATCTATGTTCCCTTCAGCGAGCTGAGCAGCAACCTGACCATCCTCTTTACCCCCGCGCCCGCGCCGAACATCTAGCCGGACGGCTCGTTTGGACCGTTTCGGTTCTGTACCTCCCGGCTCTGTTACTATCGTGACGTGAAGCACATCGTCAGCGTCTCGCTCGGTTCGGCGGGGCGCGATTTTTCTGAAACGCTCACGCTCCTGGGTGAGGACGTGCAACTCGAGCGGCGCGGCGTCGATGGCGATTCCGGGCGAGCGGCGGCACTTATTCGCGAGCTGGACAGCAAAGTAGATGCTATCGGCCTGGGTGGCACCGACCTCTACTTCTTTATCGGTAACAGGCGCTACACCATGCGGCAGTCGGCGCGCTTGGCCTCAGGTGCACACGCGACGCCCGTCGTCGACGGGTCCGGACTCAAGGGCAGTCTCGAGCCTAAGGCCGTACGAGACTTTGCAGCGCGCTTCGGACTGCGGGGCAAGCGCGTGCTGATGGTCTCGGCGGTCGACCGCTTTCCGATGGCGCAGGCGCTCGTTGCAGAAGGTGCCGACGTGCGCTTTGGCGATCTGGCTTTTGCGCTTGGATTACCCTATCTGATTCGCAGCCTCACGACCCTGCGCTTCCTTGCTTACGCGCTCCTGCCTCTTTTTACCCTGTTGCCCATTCGCCTGCTTTACCCCTCGGGCAAAGATCAGGACGAGGAGAAGCCGACCTTCGGCGTGCAGCTCTATCAGCGTGCCTACGCCTGGGCCGACGTGATCGCGGGCGACTGGCACTTTATTCGTCGCTACCTGCCGCCCCGTCTGGACGGCAAGATCATCCTGACCAACACCACGACGCCGCGCAACGTCGAGGAGTTGCGGGTACGCGGCGCTGCCTATCTGGTGACGACAACTCCGCGCCTTGGCGGGCGGAGCGTGCCGACCAATGTGCTCGAGGCGGCTTTCGTAGCAGTGTCGGGCGGCAAAGACCTCACGCCGGACGCACTCGCGCGCCGCGTCGAGAAGGCGGGGCTAGAGACGAGCATCCTGAACCTGAGTGAGTGAGCTGCCGAAAAGCCCGAACTGGGTGTTAGACTAGGGCCACAACGGGTTTTCTGGCGTGCCGTGGTGCCCTGCGCCTTCACGCCTTGTAAACTGGCCGAAACATTGTGGAGGATCAATGATCAGTGTAACTGAACTGCGAAATGGAACCAAGGTCGAGATGGACGGTGGCCTCTGGGAATGTCTGGACTACTCGCACCTGAAGATGGGGCGCGGTGGCGCGAAGGTCGTCACCAAGTTCCGCAATATGGAGACTGGTTCGATTGTCGAGCGCACCTTCAACTCGGGTGAAAAACTGCAGGACATCTTTATCGACTACCGCAAGATGCAGTACCTCTATACCGACGGGGACGTCTACACCTTCATGGACACCGAAACCTACGAGCAGCCGACTCTGACCGCCCAGCAGATCGGCACGCCGGTCAAGTTCCTCAAAGAGTCGATGGAAGTCACGGTCGACTACTTTCAGGACCGGGCGCTCAAAGTGACGCTGCCCAACGTCGTCGCGCTCAAGATCACCCAGACCGATCCGGGGGTCAAGGGCGACACCGTATCGGGGGGGTCGAAACCAGCGGTCTTGGAGACGGGCGCGACCGTCGCCGTGCCGCTTTTTATCGATCAAGGCGAGACCATACGCGTCGATACCCGCACCGGCGACTATCTGGGCCGTGCCTGAGACGGGGAGGCTACTATGGACGCCAAGGAGCTAAAGCGTGTACTCGACGCTATCAAGGACGCTGAGCTGTCCGAGCTGACGCTCGAGACCCCCGACTACAAACTTTCCGTCAAGCGTGGGGGCGCGGTGCAGAGCGTGCCCGCTGCGGCAAGCCCCGTAAGTGCCGCGCCTGCGCTGCCGCAACAACCCGTAGCGACGCCAGCGGCGGCCCCGGTCACTCAGGCTCCGCCTGAAACGCCCGCACCCAAGAGCAACCTGACTGATGTGACCGCGCCGATTGTCGGAACGTTTTACGCCTCACCGGGTCCTGACGCGCCGCTCTTTGTCAAGGTGGGCGACAGCGTTCAGGCCGGACAGGTTCTTTGTATTATCGAGGCCATGAAGCTGATGAACGAGATTGAAGCCGAGGCGTCCGGAACGGTGCGCGAAGTGCTCGTCAAAAACGAGGATCCCGTCGAGTACGGGCAGGTACTTTTCAGGCTCGAGCCGGCCTGAATGCACGTCGACCGAGCGCAAACGAACCATGTTTAAGAAGATTCTAATTGCCAACCGTGGGGAAATCGCGCTGCGCGTCATTCGCGCGGCGCGCGAACTCGGCATCACCACGGTGCAGGCCTACTCCAAAGTCGACGAAAACTCGCTACCCACGCTCCTGGCCGACGAGTCCATCTGCATCGGGCCAGCCGCGTCGTCCGGGTCGTACCTGAACGTCCGCAACCTGCTCTCGGCAGCCCTCGTCACGGGGGCCGAGGGGATTCATCCCGGTTATGGGTTCCTGAGCGAAAACGCAGAGTTCGCCCAGAAGTGCGAGGAACACGGCATCGTCTTTATTGGGCCGCGCCCGGACAATATCCGGGCGATCGGCGATAAGGCGAGTGCCCGGCGCGTAGCGCAGGAGAGTAACGTACCCGTGGTGCCGGGGTCTGGCGCACTCGCTTCGTACGATGAAGCCAAGACGTTCGCCTCGAGTATCGGCTATCCGGTCATTCTCAAGGCTGTCGCGGGCGGTGGGGGGCGCGGGATGCGCATCGTTCGCAGCGAGGACGAGCTTCAGCGCAACCTGAATAACGCGCAGGAAGAGGCCCGTTCGGCCTTCGGCAACGCCGCCATGTACATGGAAAAGTTCCTTGAGGAACCGCGCCACGTCGAGATTCAGGTCTTTGGCGACGGTGAGGGCGAGGTCATTCATTTCTTCGACCGTGACTGCTCGATTCAGCGGCGCTACCAGAAGCTGCTCGAGGAAGCCCCCAGCACGCTCGACGAGAGTTTGCGTCTCGAGATCGCCGACGCCGCTGTGCGCCTCGCCAAGCATATCCGCTACCGGGGTGCCGGAACCTGCGAGTTTCTCGTCGACCGCGACGGCTCCTTTTACTTTTCTGAAATGAATACCCGCATCCAGGTCGAACATCCGGTGACCGAGATGATCAGCCGCTTCGACCTCGTTAAGGAGCAGTTCCGCGTTGCGGCGGGTCAGGGTCTATCGCTACGGCAAGACGAGGTGCATATCCTGGGCCACGCCATCGAGGTTCGCATCAACGCTGAGGACCCCGACCATGATTTTCGTCCGGCTGCCGGGCTCGTCACAGATGTGCACTGGCCGGGGGGGCCGGGTATTCGCGTGGACTCGCACGTCTATTCGGGCTACCGCATTCCACCCAACTACGACTCGCTGGTAGCCAAGATCATCGCCTGGGCACCCACACGCGAGGAAGCCATCGCGCGGATGAAGCGGGCATTATCGGAAACGGTTTTGGAAGGCATCAAAACGACGATCCCCTTTCACCTGCGCGTGCTCGACAACGCCTTTTACAAGCGCGGCGCGGTCTACACGACCTTTATCGCCAAGCGGATGCAGTCCTAAGATGGCGCGCAGGCGAGCCCGGGAACTGGCGTTTCAGGCCCTCTTTCAGGCTGAACGGGGTGGCGAGAACGTCCGCGAGGTTTGGGCGGCGATCCGTGACGACTTTACTGAACAAGGCAGTGAAGAGGCGACCGAAGTCTACGGCGATATTCCCGACGCTGAAGGACTTACCTTCGCCGAGCGGTTGGTGATGACGTTCGCCGAGCATCAGGCGGAACTCGATGGTAAGCTCGCGGCGGCGCTCGAGGGCTGGACTTTTTCGCAGATGTCGCAGACGGATCTGGCTGTGCTGCGCCTGGCCCTGACCGAACTGACCTACGAAAACCTCCCGCCTGAAGTCACTTTTGAGGTCGCGGTTCGTATCGCCAAGCGCTACGGCGGCGAGGAGTCCGGGCGTTTCGTCAACGGGGTGCTGGCTCGGCTCAACCGCGCTGCCGCGACGCTCGAGTCGAGCCGGGGGGAAGCGTGAGCGCGGTGCGACTCGACGGCAAAGAGGTGGCGGCGAGCGTCATTCGTGACCTTACCGCGACGTTGGAGGGGCTGCCCTTTCAGCCGCAGCTCGTGGTGGTGCGGGTGGGTGAAGACCCGGCGAGCGTGGCCTATGTACGGGGTAAAGACCGTACCGCTACCGAACTCGGGCTCAAGTCGCGGGTCGTGGTGCTGCCGGACACGACGACGCAGGCGGAGCTACTTAGGGTCGTCGCGGAACTCAACGCCGATCCCGAGGTCGACGGTATCCTGATGCAGGACCCGTTGCCCGCCCCGCTCGAGATTCGCCCCATCCAGGAAGCCATCGACCCTGACAAGGACGTGGACGGCTTTCATCCGGTCAATGTGGGCAGGCTCTGGAACGGCGAGCGGGCGCTCGTGCCCTGTACGCCCGCCGGGCTCATCCGCATCATGGACCACTACGGTCTGACGATGCGGGGGCAGCGCACCGTCATCGTGGGGCGCTCGTCGCTCGTGGGTAAACCCGCAGCCGCACTCTTTTTGCAACGCGACGCGACTGTGACGCTGGCGCACTCGCGCACCCGCGACCTCGCGTCGGTTACGCGTGAAGCGGACATTCTGGTGGCCGCCGTCGGGCGCCACGCGCTCATCACGCTGGAGATGGTCAAGCCGGGTGCGGTGGTCTTGGATGTGGGAATCAACCGCATCGCTCCGAAAAAGCTGCGCGGCGACGTTCATCCGGACGCTGCCGAGGTCGCGGGCTACATGACGCCGGTGCCGGGCGGCGTCGGGCCGATGACGGTGGCGATGCTCATGCAGAACACGGTGGTCGCGGCCCAGCGCCGCAGAGGTTACGGATCCGCGTGATCGGCCTTTTCGATATGGCGCTGCCTGCGGTGTTGCAGGAGAGCCTCGAGGCGGCTGTGCTTGACACCTTCCGCACACATCAATTTATTCTCGGGGAGCGGGTGGCGCGTTTCGAGGCCGAGTACGCGGCCTACGCGGGCGCACCCTACGCTGTCGGCGTCGCCTCGGGTACGGACGCCTTGGTCCTGAGCCTGCGGGCACTCGGCATTGGACCGGGCGATGAGGTCATCGTTCCCGCGCTCTCGTTTTACGCGACGGCCGAAGCGGTGCTGCTTGTCGGGGCAGAGCCGGTCATCGTCGATGTCGAACCAGACACCCTCAACCTCTCGCCAGAGGCGGTACGGGCCGCGATCACCCTTCGGACGAAGGCGCTGCTGCCCGTTCACCTCTACGGCTGTCCAGCCGATATGCCCGCGCTCGCGGCGATCGCGCAGGAGCACGGTCTCAAGCTGATCGAGGATGCGGCACAGGCAGCGGGCGCGACGCTAGAGGGCAAACCTGTGGGTTCGTGGGGCGACGCCTGCTGCTATTCGTTTTACCCGACAAAGAATCTCGGCGCTGCTGGGGACGGAGGGCTCGTCACGACGCCTCACGCCGAGGTCGCCGAACGCGTGCGCCTTTTGCGTGTGCACGGGACGACGAAGCCTTACTTCCATGAAGCGGTCGGCTACACCAGCAGGCTCGACGCGCTGCAGGCCGTGGTGCTGAGCGCCAAGTTGCCCTATCTCGACGGCTGGAACGCGCGGCGCCGCGAACTGGCGCGGCTCTACGACGCCCGGCTCGTAAACCTTCCGGCCAAATGCATGGCGCACGGAGCTGGGGTCTATCACCTCTACGTCATTCAGGTCGCCGAGCGCGACCGCGTCATGGCTGAGCTGAACGCCGCTGGTGTCGGAGCGAGAGCCTATTATCCCCATACGCTGAATGAGATGCCCCCCCTTGCGGGCAAGGCTCGAGGCGACTTAAGCGTGGCCCATGACGCTGCGCAGCACCTTCTGGCGCTGCCCCTTCACCCCAACCTGCAGGACGACGAGGCCCTGCAGGTCGTGACGACGCTCGCAGGACTGCTCGAGCACGCCCCCGTCTAGGGTTTGGGGCGGGCAAGCGTTGCCGTATAGACCCGCCCCGCGCCGCTGCGGAAGAGCTCGAGGGCGCATTCGGTGATCGTCGCACCGCTCGTGGTCACATCATCGATAAGAAGAATCCGTTCGCCGTTCAAGGGAAGCGCCCGAAAAGCTCCCGACACATTGCCTTGCCGCGCCCCTTGTCCGAGCCTCGCCTGCTGCCGAGTTGGGCGCTGACGCCAGAGCAGGGGACGGTAGGGGAGACCGCTCGACCTTGCAACGACCTTGGCCACCAGCGCCGCCTGATTGTAGCCACGCTGCATGAAGCGCAGTGGGTGGAGCGGCACGGCACAGAGTACATCGGGTGGTTCGTCTAGTTCATGCAAATGTTCCGCTAAGGCCCTACCAAAGAGCAGGCTCAAGCGCCTGACACCGTGAAACTTGTAGGCGCGAATGGCGCGCTCGAGACCCCCTTCGTAGACTCCCAGGGATAGTACTGTGCCGGACGTTTCTGGCCAAAAGAGTGAGGCTGCGCACCCCGCGCAGCAGCCCAGCGGACCACTCTGGGATGTGCGGCATACCGGGCACCGGAGGAGGCCATAAATCACGCTCCAAGTCTAAGACGCTGAGTTGCAAAAGCCTGTGAAGTTTATCCGGCGTTCTACAGGCGTCGTTGAGCGACCTCGCCTAACAAGTGCAACAGGGTGTTGGCGGCGTCCTGACCGGGAAGCGTATCGAGGGATCTGCGCAGCGTCGCCATACCGCTCGCGGCTCGCGCATCGGCAACGCTCTGCGCGTAGGATACAGCGCCGCTGCTCTGCAGGGTGGCAGCAAGCCGTTTTACCTCGTCTGGAGACTTTCTTTCTCTGGGTGTCGCCAATAACGCCCGAGCCTGCTCGCGTAGCGTTTCCGGGGCGTGCTCGAAAAAATGAGCCAGGATGAGCGTTCGTTTGGCCTCAAAGAGATCGCCCGCGAACTCCTTGCCGTAAGATACGTCGTCCATCAAATTCAACACGTCGTCACGAATCTGAAAGGCAACACCGAGGTCGATGCCCGCTTGGGTCAGCTCGGGGTCTGGTTCGACTCCGGCGGCGAGTGCACCCAGGACCAGCGGTCCAACCACTGTATAATATGCCGATTTGAGTGTGACCATCTCCAGGTATTCGCTCTCTGAAACGTCGAAACGGCCTGCCTCAACCCAGGCGAGGTCAAGATGCTGACCCTCGGCGGTGCGGCTTATGCAGGTCTCAAAGGTATCCAGGATGCGCCGCTGACGCTCCCATGAGTTGTACGTGCCGTGTAACAGCGTACGCCACATGTAAATATGCAGGGCGTCGCCGACGTTGAGGGCCACCGGGACACCGATCTGCCGGTGCAGCGCCGCCTGCCCGCGCCGCTCCTCGGAGCCGTCTTCGATGTCGTCGTGAATCAGGACCCAATTCTGGAATAGCTCGAGCGCCGCTGCCGATCCGAGTCCTATCTGCCAGGGTGCACCATGCGCTGCTGTCGAAAGGAGCAGCGCCAAACCGCGCAACCGTTTGCCCCCGCGCTCCGGATAGTCGCGCAGCAGTGTATAAAAACGCTTGAGCTCGGGGTCGTCGTGTGTGCCGGGCAGGTGCTCGAAGATGGCGGCGTCTAGAGCCCGGTGGAGAGGTTCAAGGTCGAAGGGATCGCTCACGGGCTCGAGTATAGCCCGCGGGTAGAGGCGTGAAGCGCGGACGACGATGCGACCAGTAGGATCGGGTTGAGGACCGAAGTCCTTTTTGTCGATGACATTAAGAGTGTTTCCGAGGCGCACGGCAGCTGGTTGAATAGACGCCTTTTGCGAGTCCATCTTTACTCTGCCCTTCTCGCTGAACCCTGACGACTGTCTTAACTGATCGTTACGAGCTCGGTAAAGACACCAAAAATACCCACGCCAAGGAGTAGGGCGCCGGAGATACGCGTCAAGAGATGGTGGTTTTTGGTCAGCCAGCCGAGTGAGCGCCGCTGTGCAGCACTCGCTAGAAGTGGCAGGAGCAGTAATGGCCAGCCAAACCCGAGGCCGAAGGCAAAAAAGTAGAGCAGGCTGCTCGCCAGTGCCGAGGCATTTCCCGCGCCCAGCAGAAATGCGCTGACAACAATTGGTCCGGTACAGGGCAGGGTCATAGGACCGAGCAGCACGCCGTAGAGGTAAGCGCTTACCAAGGCGTTTTGAAACATGGGGCTCCGTATCTGAGCAGCTCGAGTAAAAGGATTGATGCCCAGAAGCATCGATAGCCCAAGCATGATGACGCACCCATAAGTAAGCGGTAGCAGCCAGGGGAGCACTCCGCCAAACGAGGCTTGGAGCGCGTAGAGGAGACCCCCTACCAGCGTCATGAGACTGAGGATACCGAGGAGCACCATCAGCCCGAGCCAGGGTGTTACGCGTCTACTCGCCCCCGTGTTGCCCGCCAAAAAAGCGATGAGTCCGGGATAAAGAGGGAGCAGGCAGACGTTGGTCAAGATGGCGGCGTTTCCCAGGAGAAACGCTCCGTAGATTTCATTCACTTCGGTCACTCACCCCCCGCTTATCGAACTGGAGTGCTTGGCTACTCGAGAGCCGCTATGATGGCGTCCGGTTCACTAAATCCGGTCATCAGTTCGCTGGTGCTGCCGTCTGGACGGATAATGAAGTGGGGCGTCGCGGGAGGCGTGAGGACGCTCTGACCGAACGCGGCGGCAAGCGCCCGCAGGAATTCGGGAGTCATGACTGCAAAGGTGAGGTCGAAGTTCTGCTCTTCAGCGTAGGCGGCTAGCGCTTCGGATTTCAGGGTTGTCTCGACGCTGAGCGCGATGAAGTCGACGTCATCCCCAAGGTCGGTTTTGGCTTTGGTTGCGTTGCCGAGCTGCTGGCGGCAGTTGGTGCACCACGTTGCCATGGGCTCGACGTAGATGGTTTTGCCCCTCAGGTCGGCAAAGGTAAAGCTCTCGCCGGTGACGGCGTCCGTGAGGGGCAGAGTTTTCCAAGTCTCGTTCTGCGCCCAGGTTGGACTTACCAAGGCTAATAGGACCAAAATCAGCATAATATGGAGCCTTTTCATAGTTGCCATCTTACGCTGTATGAAGCCCACAAAAAGTGTCGCTTTTTTCCGATCTCACTTCGTAACTGTTGGCCCACACACCGCGACGAAAATGAAGTTCTTCTGTGCGTTTTGCACGCCCCCAGCGTCGGGTAACCAGAGCTCCATGCGGAAATAACCGTCGGGACGCGTTTCCCGTCATGGCCTCTGGGTCGATGCCGTCGTGATCTGTTATGCGTGATCTATTGTGAATGTAGTCAGCGAAGTGCTGTTACCCGTTAGCACCTGGAGGCTTGAGATAAATTCAGACAAGAAGACCTCAAGCGTACGCTCGAGGTCTTCTTGTTGAGTAAGAATCTAGTTCAGACCAGGACGCCGAATACAGGCTTTGAAGTGACCAGGAGAGACTTCTTCCAGGGGCGGCACCACCTCGGCACACTCCTTGACCGCGATTGGACAGCGTGTACGGAAGACGCAGCCCGAGGGCGGGTTGATGGGCGACGGGATGTCCCCCTGAAGGATGATGCGCTCGCGCCGCACCGTCGGGTCGGGGATAGGGACTGCCGACAGAAGCGCTTCGGTGTAGGGGTGGACCGGATTGCGGTAGAGTTCGCGGGACGGGGCAACCTCCATCACGCGCCCGAGGTACATGACCACCACACGGTCGGAGATGTACTCGACGACCCCGAGGTCGTGCGCGATAAAGAGGAGAGTCAGGCCAAGCTCTTCCTTGAGGTCCTGCAAGAGGTTGACGACCTGCGCCTGAATCGACACGTCGAGCGCCGAGACGGGCTCGTCCGCGACGATAAACTGTGGGTCGACAGCAAGTGCCCGGGCGATGCCGATGCGCTGGCGCTGACCCCCGGAGAACTCGTGGGGGTAGCGGCGCATGTGCTGGGGCGAGAGGCCGGTACGCTCGAGGAGCTGCACAATGCGCTCTTCTCTCGCCTTGCCCTTGGCGAGCTTGTGAATGTCCAAGGCTTCCCCGATGATGTCGCCGACCGTCATGCGCGGATTCAGCGAGGCAAACGGGTCCTGGAAGATGATTTGCATCTCCTTGCGGTACTCGCGCATCTGCGACTTCGAGAGCTTGGTGATATCGGTACCGTTGAAGATGACTTCGCCCGAGGTGGGCTCGATAAGACGCAGGATCGACCGTCCGGCGGTTGTTTTACCCGATCCCGACTCGCCGACGAGGCCGACGACCTCACCCTTTTTGATCTTGAGATCGACGTCCTCGACGGCCTTGACGTTGGCGACCGTACGGGAGAAGATACCGCCCTTGATGGGAAAATACTTTTTGAGCTTGTTGACCTCGAGCAGATACCCCTCGCTGCTACTCCGGGAATCCCGCTGGGTTTCGGGCTGGACAATCACTGCGCCGCTCACGCCATCACCTTCCGCTCATCGAGTTCGAGTTCGTTCCAGCGCACGCAGCGCACCATATGACCGCCCCCGGTATCCTCGAGCGGTGGAATCGCCTCTTTACATTTGGGCTGAACAAACGGGCACCTTGGATTAAAGGCGCAGCCTTCGGGCAAGTAGAGCGGGTTAGGCACGTTGCCGGGGATGGCCTCGAGCCTGTCCTGATGCGTCGCCGCCTTGTCTACACGCGGGATCGAATTCATCAGTCCGAGGGTGTAGGGCATCTGCGGCTTGGCAAAGATGTCCCGCACGCTGCCCTCTTCGACTGCCCGGCCCGCGTACATGACCACCACGCGGTCGGCGATTTCGGCGACGACCCCGAGGTCGTGGGTGATAAAGAGGATACTCATGCCGATCTCGCGCTGGAGTTTGCGCATGATGTCCAGAATCTGCGCCTGAATGGTCACGTCGAGCGCGGTTGTCGGCTCGTCGGCGATAAGCAGTTTCGGCCCGCAGGAGAGGGCCATGGCGATCATGACGCGCTGACGCATCCCCCCGGACATCTGGTGCGGGTAGTTATGCACGCGCTTGCCTGGTTCAGGAATACCGACGAGGTCCAACATCTCGGCAGCAAGCTTCATGGACTGACGGTAACTCTTTTTCTGGTGGAGCTGGATGGCCTCGGCGATCTGGTCGCCTACGGTATAGACCGGGTTCAGGCTGGTCATCGGCTCCTGAAAGATCATCGAGATGTCGTTGCCGCGAATACGGCGCATTTGCGCTTCGCTCTTCTTGACGAGATCTTCGCCTTCGAAAATCATTTCACCGCCCGCGATGCGTCCGGGGGGGTTGGGAATAAGGCGCATGATCGACAGACTGGTGACCGATTTGCCCGAGCCCGATTCGCCGACGACCGCGAGGGTTTCTCCGCGCCCAATGTGAAAGGACACGCCGTCGACGGCCTTGACCGTGCCCTCGTCGGTGGCGAAGTAGGTTTTGAGGTCGTTGACCTCGAGGATATTGCCGTCTTTAGTCATGGCGTTCACCCCTAAAGTGCGCGTTCAAAAAAGTAGCCTCTGTGGAATCCAGTGTAGGAACTAGACCCGAATCGTGTCTCGAAGGCGGGCTCGACGCTATTCGCGCAGGTGGGTACATGGCAAATTCTACCGCATGGGTATTGCCTCGAGTCCATACCCCTCGGAACCCCGTCTCCTGAAAAAAAATCTTCCCATCCACTACTGGCGCTTGCGCGGGTCGAAGGCGTCGCGAAGGCCGTCGCCAAGAAGCTGAAAACTGAGGATCGTCAGCACTATAAAGTAGCCAGGGATAAGCAGCCAGGGGCGCGAGGTAATGGTGGCAAATCCACCGTCTTGCGCTTGCGAAAGGAGCGATCCCCACGAGGCGTACGCGCCTGTGACACCGACGCCGAGAAACGAGAGCCCCGATTCGGCCAGGATAAAACCGGGAATGGCGAGGCTCATGGACACGATCATGTAGGTCGTGATCGAAGGGAGCAAATGGCGGAAGATGATTCGTCCACTGCCTGCTCCAAGCGACTCGGCGGCGGTCACGTAATCGAGTTCGCGGGTCGAGAGAAACTGCCCGCGTACCACTCGAGCCAAATCGCCCCAGCCGATGACTGCCAGGATCATCAGGATGATATAGAGCAGCAGGATCGGGTTCATATCGATGGGGAAGATGGCGCGTAGGGCGAGCAGCAGGAACAGGGAAGGAATCGCCGCGATCACTTCGACGAGGCGCATGATCAGCTCATCGATCCAGCCACCGTAGTAGCCTGCTAATGCGCCCATGACGATGCCGATAAAAAAGCTTAGGACCGAGGCCCCGATGCCGATGGTGAGCGAAATCTGCGAGGCGTAGAGGATACGGCTAAAGAGGTCGCGCCCGAACGAATCTGCCCCCATGACAAAGATGCGGGCGGGATCGTCGACACCGAAGAGGTGGATATCGCTCGGAATCAAGCCGAAGAGCTTGTAGGGCGCACCCTTGACGAAAAACTTGATCGGGTACTTGGTGCTGAGATCGGGTCCGAACTCGGTTTCGAAGGTCTCCATGTCGAGCTGTTCGGAGTAGGTGTAGACGAAAGGGCGGGTAAAGCGTCCAGTATCCGGGTCGCGCCACTGAATGGGGGTCGGGGGCTGGTAACGGGTGATGTTGGAGCGGCTGTAGTCGTTCAGACCGTAGGGCGCGAGAAACGGGGCGAAGAGCGCCATCAGGGCCAGCAGAATGAGGATAGTGCTGCCGACGAGCGCGAGTTTATGCCTGCGAAACTGTTTCCAGGCGATCTGCGTCTGCGACTGCCCGATCTCCTGACGAGGCGCGGCAGAGCTTGCGGGAAGCTCACGTTCAGCCATAGGAAATCCTCGGGTCGACCACGGCGAGCAGGATGTCGCCGAGAAGGTTACCTAGAATGAGGAGCAGCGCGGTAATCATGCTAAAGCCGCTGATAATAAACACGTCCTGCTGAGAGATGGCGGTAAGAAGCATGGGCGTGATACCTGGATAGGAAAAAACCACTTCGACAAAGCCCGCTCCCGAAAACAGGGCCGGCAGAAGGCCGCCGATCGTGGCCACGAAGGGGATGATTGCGTTACGCAGTGTGTGCTTGTAGATCACGGAGCTGGCTGGCAAACCCTTGGAACGGGCGGTGCGAATATAGTCTGCGCCCAGGTACTCGAGCATCTGTGCCCTCAGAAAGCGGCTCAAGGAGGCAATAGACGACAGCACCAGGATAAAAGCTGGGATCGCGATGTGTACGGCTATATCGACGACCTTGCCGAACGCGCTCAAACTGTCGTGGTTGCTCGAGGTCATCCCGGCAACCGGAATTCCCCACTGGGTAGCGAAGTTGACCTGTACGATCCAGTAAATGGCGATGAGTGCGAAGAAAAAGCTCGGGATTCCGAGAAAGAAATAGCTGATGACGCTGGAGATCTGGTCGCCCAGGCTGTACTGATTGACCGCGCCGTAAACGCCTACTGGAATAGCGATGACGTAGAGGAATAGTGTCGAGAGCAGGACCAGCCAGAGCGAATTGAGCACTCTCGGCATAATGACCTCGAGCACTGGGGCGCGGTACGTAAACGACAGACCAAAGTCGCCTTGCACGAGGTTTCGTATCCAGGAAAAATACTGCTGGTAGATGGGCTGGTCGAGGCCGAAATTGCGCCGCAGGTTTTCGATCTGTTCGGGCCGAATGTTCGGGTCGGTCAAACGGGCCGACAAGAAGTCGCCGGGTGCAGCCTGGGTAATAAAAAAGATAACAATGCTGCAGCCGATCAGGGTGGGGATGGCGTTCAGCAGCCGCCGCAAGATAAACGCTGTCACAGGTCGTGTCCCTGCCTTCCGCTAAGATGTTGGTGCTCGAGACTAAAATAGCGTGGCGTGGAGGTTGCCTCCACGCCACGTGCGCTCGTTAGCGAACGAAAGTCAGGTTGATGTCGCGCGAGCCCGTCAGCGAGGTCATGATCTCTTCGGGGTAAGAGCCGCCCAGGCGGTTATTCCAGGTCGGGCTGAAAGCTGGGCTGACCGTGTAGATGTAGCCCTGCAACTCGCTCTGAAGTTGCTGAATCTGGTAACCGATCTCTTTGCGCTTCTCAACATCGAGTTCTTTCGCGCCTTGGAAGTAGAGATCGTTGATCTGCTGCTCGATGGGATCGCTGCACTCGCCGTTGGCGGGCAAGTTGAAGCCGTGCAGGTTGGTGCCGCAGGGCTCGACGTTTTCACCGAAAGGCCAGTCTTGGTCGCCGCCCGTAAGACCCAGCAAGATCGCGTCGAAGCCGCGATCGGGGCCTGTAGCGGTAAGTTGATTGACCAGCACTTCGAACGCGATGGGCCGCACGTTCACCTGCACGCCTGCCTCTTTGGCCGTGTCGGCAAATACCTGTACGAGCTGTTCGCGGACATCGTTCCCGGCGTTGGTAACGAGGTTGAAGGAGATGCGCTCGCCCGCGTCGTTGACCAGGTAGCCCTGAGCGTCTTTTTCGGTGTAGCCCAGTTCGCCAAGGAGCTTGGCAGCGGCTTCGGGATCATAGGGGTAGGTCTTCATCTCGGTGTTGACCCACTCGGAGAGCACCGAGTAGACCGAGCTGTAGGCGGGTTGGCCCAAGCCACCCAGAACGAGCTGAACCATCGCCTCGCGGTCGACAAGGTGACTCATGGCCTGACGGAACCTCTGATCGCGGAAGAGTTCCTGCTTTTTCGGCTGCTTGGCACGGTTCCAGTTGAAGACAATCCAGGACGACGAGGCGTTACCACTCTTGTTGGGCAGCAGGGTTGCGTCGAGCTGACCGCCTTTGATGGTGTTCTGAATCTGCTGGAGTTCGTCGACTGTGCTGATACCAAAAGTATCTAGGTCGCCCGAGAGGTACGAGGCGAGCGCCGAGTTCAGGTCTTTGACGAGGGTAAAGCTGAAGCCGTCGAGGTAGGGGAGCTGATTGCCCTCGCTGTCGACGTTCCAGGTCCCGTAGTAGGGGTTACGGGCAAAAGAAGCGCGCTCACCTGCTGCGTAGCGGGTCGCGACAAAGGGGCCGGGCGAGACGAACTGGGTCACATCGTCCGAGAGCGACCACATTTCGGTGATGGCTTCTGCGCCTCCCTCTTCGTAGACCGGGCCGAAGACGTGGTCGGGCCAAGGAGTATAGGTCATTTTGCCCAGCGCGGTGGCGCTGACCTCGGGGAAGGTGGCAACCACGACATACTTGCTTGGGCTGGTGATCTGGACCTGCGCGTCCCCAATAAAGAACGTGCTGTAGTTGTTCGAGCCCACGTCCGGGTCGCTATGGATTTTGGCAGTCGTGACCCAGTCCTTGCCGGTAATCTCGACGCCGTCGCTGAACTTCATACCTTCACGAAGCTGAAAGGTATAGACAAGGCCGTCGTCGGAAACCTCATAGCTCTTGGCCATCCAGGGCACGAACTTGGTGGGATCGGTCGGGTCGCGCTGAATGAGGCCGACCAATTGTCCCATACCCTGGTCCGGTAGCCCGGGAAAAGATGCGACCGTGAAGGGGTTATAGGAGTCGAAGTCGCTGATGCTGTAGTTGAGGTATTCGCCGCCGTACTTGGCTTCGCCAGGAGCCGCCGTAGACCAGGCTGCTGGAAAGACGAAAGGATCGTCGATGGTTGGTTGCTGCTCGCCCTGCGCCAGCGCCAAACCGAGCGTCAGTAGAAGACTCAGAAGAACCAGTAGTTTTTTCACACCGTAACCTCCCTGAAAATCTTAAAGTCCGTCCCTCGACCTGATCTGCGTTGTAACCAGTGGTGGGGTGATGCGTGTATCCCGGTGTCGACAGTCGGGTAAGTGAGAGGACTTATACAGGAAGGCTAACGCGCTGCGGCGTGAAAAGCAAGCACCGCGGCCAAGTCGTGGTGCACGAAAAAGTCCCGCCGTTCGGGGCGGGACAGGTCGTTTGTCGGCGAAGCGTTTAGGCCCTAGGCACCACCGCGAGCGCGATTGCCAGCAACCCCCAGATGACACCCAGGTAAATGGTCAGCCGCTGCAAACCGCCCGCCGTACCGCCGCGTGTCTGGGTGAAATCCTGGGCGCTGCCGCCGCTGAGCCCTTCCCCGAGACCGCCCTGCTTGGATTCCTGCATGAGCACGATCCCGACAATGGCAAAAGACACCAAGACGAAGATAACAAAGATTAACCAGAAAACGATAAACACCGCTAAGCCTCCGTCAAACCAGCCGCACGCGTTTGGGTGCGGCGAAAATCTAAGGGGTGGTGCCGAGAGCGGGACTCGAACCCGCACAGCCGAAGCCGGTAGATTTTGAGTCTACTGCGTCTACCAATTCCGCCATCCCGGCACGGGGCACTGACCCAGTGGGTTCTGAGCTTGTGCCACAAAACACACTATCCTAACGCGGACTACCTTGTTTACGCAACCAGACGCGGTGCCTGAAGGGCCTCGAGATGTTCTGTGCCCTCCTGACACGGACTTTGAGGCAGCAGGAGGTGCTCGAGCGCCTCCAGGGTCGAGACTTTCCGAAACGCAGCGCGAAGGTCGATGTCGGTAGCCTCGAGGGTTTCGGCGTAGGCAAGGAGCTGCGCGCGCAGCTTGAC
>JBMDWS010000286.1:0-2304 GCA_048594695.1 Truepera sp.
TCCCGGTCCTGCTCGCTAAGTGCCGGGGGCAATCCGGCCCAGGCCTCGAGCGTGAAGGCGCCCTGGTGACTGTCGCCCTGCACGACCCGCGTGACAAAAACCCAGCCCGACGAGAGCGAGAGCAGTTCGACGAGTTTGCTGAGTGCCAGCTTGAGCGCCTCGGCATAATCGGCTTCCCGGTTCAGGATGTCGCCTATGGTGTTGAGGGTCGACAGCTCCTGCACGCGCCGCTCGAGCCGCTCGGGGGGCACAAACCCTGTCATCACCCTAGTCTAGAACCATTCGTCGACTTCACTTAAACCTGCGCGGTCCGACGATCTCGATCTGGGGGTGCGACAGCTCGAGGAGTTTGTTTTTATCCTGCGCGTTGACAGCTTCCTGCCACGCCTGGGCGATCTGTACGGAAGGTGCCTGCGTCATGGAGATACCCTACAGCCCCACGCCACCTGCGGCCTCGGTCTGTAGGCTGAGGAGGCGCGCCTATCTCAAACGCATTAATCCCAAACAACAGGAAACGACGCCAACCCGCGAAACATGGGCAGCAGGCGGTAGTGAAGCTCGTCCAAGGGGACGGCAGGCCGCAGCGTAGGCAGCCGCGCCAGCAGGGTGTTCAGCGCAATGGTCCCCTCGAGCCGAGCGAGCGGCGCACCCAGGCAGTAGTGCGGCCCCTTGCCGAAGCCCAGGTGCGGGTTGGGCTCGCGGGTCGGCTCGAGCGTGTCCGAATGACTGAATACCGCCGGATCACGGTTGGCCGAGCCCAGAACCAGCATGACCGCGTCGCCCCGCTTTAGATCATGTCCCCGGTAATGCACGTCCTCCCCGGCCCAGCGGCTGAGCGCCCGCTCGACAGGGCCATCGAAACGTACGAACTCCTCGACAGCTTGTGGCATCAGGGAGGGATCGGCTCTAAGCATCGCGAGCTGCGCCGGATTATGCAACGGCGCCAGCATGCTGTTACCGATCAGGTTGACGGTCGTTTCGTGCCCGGCAACGATTAGTAGAACCAGCGTGCTGAAAAGCTCCGCCTCGCTCAGGCGGTCACCCGCCGCCTCTGCTTGCAACAGCGCCGTGATGAGATCGTCACGCGGGTCGGCCCGCCGCGCCGCGAAGAGTGCCCGCAGGTAGTCGATAAACGCCTGAAGATGCGCCGCAGTCTGTGCGGCTTCAGGCCCGCTCGTCGCGGGAGCGATAAACGCGTTCGACCAGACTTTCAGGTCGTCACGGTCCTCGCTCGGCACACCGAGCAGCTCCAGAATCACGATGGTCGGCAGGTGGAAGGCATAGTCCGCCATCAGGTCCATCTGCCCCGCGTGGGCCACGGCGTCGATGAGGTCGTTGGCAAGAATCTCGATACGCGGGCGCAGCTCACGGATGCGCTTCGGGGTGAATGCTTGCGACACGAGCCCCCGCAAGCGCTGGTGATCCGCGCCGTCGCGGTTGAGCATGTGCCCCTCGAGGAGCGCGTCCAAGCCCGACGGCTGCCAGCCCGTCACCTGGCGAACGTCCCGAACGAAGCGCTTATCGCGCAAGATCGCCTCGACATCCTCGTAGCGCGTAAAAAACCAGATGCCGGTCTCGCCGTCGAGTCCCTTTTGCCGGATGATCGGGTCTTCGGCCCGCATTCGGGCAAAAGTTTCATAGCTCGAGCGCTTGAATTCCTGGCTGTAGAGGTCGTACTTGCGTGTCATGGCAAAGCTCCTTCGCGAGTATGCGCCGTCCTCATGGTCACTGTAAAGGTAGTCCAGACCGGCAGTGTACGACCTTTCAGGTTTGGCGAGCGATTCAGCCCATCGCGAAAGGCCCCTCGAGCAGCACCAGAGCTTTGCAGACGAGGGTCAGTTCAGAAGGTTTGAGCTGCGCCAAGCGACCAGCAACTGAAAACAGCGCCGAGCGCTCGACCTGCTCGAGCGTGCGTTGTCCATGGGCCGTCAGGCTCAGGGTCAAGTGACGCTTGTCGGCTTTGACGACCCCACGCCGGAGCAGATGTTGCCCCTCGAGCCGCGTGACGATCTTCGAGAGCGATGCCTTACTCAGGCCGATGTGATCGACAATCGCGCTAAGAGACGTTCCCTCGTGCCGCTGGATATAGCTGAGCGTCCGAAACTCGGGGATCGACATGGTTGCAGAGCGGTGCTGCCTCATCTCTTCGCGCAAAACGTGCATCACGTGGGGCACGACGTCCATGATCTGCTGCGCACATTCAGAGGCTAAAACTCGCTCTTCACGCTGTGCCCCGTCTTGATTTTCATCTTCAACTGGTTTCACCTTGAAACCTTCCTTTCCTCTACATGTAGCGAAATCTGC
>JBMDWS010000287.1:0-19225 GCA_048594695.1 Truepera sp.
TCGGAGCCAGGGTGTCCTCAAGAATTTCTACCCCAAGGGTCTCCGCCTCCCACCCTGAGCTATAGTCGGGCATGAACCGAAACACACCCGTTTGGGACGAGCACCCCTGGACCCCGCTTCCGACGCTCCAGAAGACGCTCGTGGCCGAGGTTTGCGTTGTCGGGCTGGGTGGGTCGGGCCTCACGGCTGTTCTGGAGCTACTCGCAGGGGGAGCACGGGTGGTCGGGCTCGAGGCGCAGCGCGTCGCGGGCGGCGCGGCGGGGCGCAACGGCGGCCTGTTACTGGCAGGAACAGCCATGTTCTACCACGATGCGGTCCGGACGCTCGGGCGGGCGCGAGCAAGAGCGCTCTACGCCCTGACCCTGGACGAACTCGGGCGCGTCATCGCGGGGGCCACCAAGCACGTGAGGCAGGTCGGGTCGCTGAGGAGTGCGGTGTCCCCCAAGGAGGCCGAGGACTGTGACGCGCAGCGTTAGGCCATGCGGGCCGACGGCTTCGCCGCCGAACCTTACGACGGCCCGGAGGGGCAGGGCCTCTACTTTCCTCACGACGCCGCGTTTCAGCCCCTCGAGCGCTGTCGTGCGCTGGCGCGACAAGCTGTCAGGCAGGGTGCGAGGTTGTTCGAGGCGAGCCCAGCGATTGCCCTGACGGGTCATGAGGTCGTGACGCCCCACGGACGAGTCTCGTGCAACGCCGTAATCGTTGCGGTCGACGGGCGACTCGAGACCCTCTTGCCCGAACTTTCTCCTCGCGTTCGCACAGCCCGGTTGCAGATGCTGGCAACTGCCCCGACCCGCGAGGTCGCCTTCCCGCGCCCGGTCTACCGCCGCTATGGGTACGAGTACCTGCAGCAGCTTCCGGACGGACGCATCGCCCTCGGCGGGTTTCGCGACCAAGGTGGTGAAGCCGAATGGGACGCTACAGGCGAGCCCACGGACGCAGTTCAGGCGCGGCTCGAGCGCTTTTTGCGAGACGACCTAGGTGTACAGGCCCCCATCACGCACCGCTGGGCCGCGCCTGTGGGGTACACCGATAATGGCCTTCCGGTTCTCGAGGAGGTTCGGCCCAGCCTTTGGGCTATCGGGGGCTACAGCGGCACCGGCAACGTCGTCGGGGCGTGCCTGGGCGGAATCGCTGCGCGGCTTGCACTCGGGCAGGAGAGCCCGGACGCCGCGCTGTTTCGCGCCTGAGCTTTACGCGCTTTCACCCCGCAGCATGTCCAGCGTCACTTCGCCTAGCGCCGACACCACCACGTCCGCTCGAGCGAGCACCGCCGCACCCGGGCTGAAGCGGGGGTCCGGCACCGCGATGACCCGCATCCCGGCAGCCTTCCCAGCCTCGATACCGTGTCCGGAATCCTCGAGACAGACACAGGCACCAGGGGCTACGCCGAGCCGCCGGGCCGCCTCTTGGTACACGTCCGGGTTCGGTTTACCCCGGCCTACCTCGTCGGCCGACACAGACACTTTGAAAAGTCCGGCAAACTCCGGGGAATTCACGACGATGTCGATCAGCGACCGCACCGATCCTGAGGCCAGCCCCAGCGGAAAGTGCGCGGCAGCTAGTCGCACCAGCGATACCGCGCCCGGTTTAAAGGGGATCTCCTGTGCGTACGAGGCGATCATGCGGCCCACTACCAGCGCCTCGACCTCGGCAGGGGTCAGCTCGAGCTTGAGCCGCTTGATCATGTAGGTGGTCCACTCCGCCGTCGAGACACCCATCACCGCCTGATGATCGTCGGCGTTCCAGCGGACACCACGCTGCTCGGCGACGTCGCTTCGCACATCGTTCCAGACGATCTCCGAATCGACGAGCAGGCCGTCGAGATCGAAGATCACCGCTTGAATGCGTTGAGTCACAGGCATAGCCTAGCAGGTTCAGGGCGCAGCGTGGCCCGCGAACGGGCCTTCGCACAGAACCTAACGCGACGCCGAGAGGAGCGCACGACTCGCCCGGAGGAGGTCCGCCATACGCGGTGGCCCCAGCACGAAGGGGGTCTGCACCGGGGGGGCAAAGCGCACGAGAACGCGGTTACGCTGAAAGTGCCGGAACATAACCTGGAGGCAAGCGGCAAGCCACGCCTTCTCGGTCGGGTTGCGGTGCAGCGCCGTCAAGGGGTGCTTTAGGGTCGCGGGCGTCACGACCCCTGCAACGATGGCAGGCACCACACGCGTGCGCGGCTCGAGCCTGCAAAAAAGCTCGGTGCTCTCCGACCACGTTCCCAGCGACCGCTCCGCACCCACAGGGTCTATAGCCGGGTCCGGCTCGATACTCCCGGCAGGAAAGGTCAGGAGCGCACCCCCGGAACGCAGGTGCCGCGCCACGCGGTTGACCGTTCGGAGCGGCGAGCCTCTCTCGGCAACGATCATGCGCGACCGGACCGCAGGCAGCGAGTCGAAGAGCGAACGCTTCGCACCAAGAACCACGAGGTCCGGGCGGGGCAGGACCGCGAAGAGGGCCGGTGCGTCTGTCAGACCGGGGTGATTGGCGGTGACGATAAGGGGTCCAGTCTTAGGCAGCGCCTCGAGACCCGTCGTCACGAGCGTCACACCAAACGCCCTCAGCGTCTCCTGCATCGCCTGCTGCAAACCCTCCTCAGCCACGCGCTGATCACAGGCGAGGAGCGCCTCGGCAAAGCGCCTAGCGAAGGGGCGCAGCAGAGGCGCTGCGACCGGGTAAAAAGCTTGGGGAACAGCGAAGGCGCGGTAGAGGTCGGAGAGGTTGGCCTCGGTCAGTGCCACAAGGGTCCTGGCCGCGTCGGTGTGCTGGTTCATTAATGTCCTGTCACGCGTAGAGGGTTCAAATCAGTGCCTCTGACGCTGGCGAGACCCAGCCTAGCAGGTTCCTGTCCATACGACCGTCAGGCATCGGGCTCTTCCCTAACCTCGAGTCGAGTCTTCATGATCGCCACCCTCTGTCTTACCGCGTAGCACAAGCCTCTTCCCCGGTCACATTCCGGCGCTGCTCGAGCCAAGAGCAGCCACAGCCTTTGCCGGAAGCGCCGCCACATCTGCCTCGTTCCTATCCTTCAATCGACAGAACGTCCGTCTGGCGCGTGTGGTTTACAGGATTTCGCCGCGCATCTTCTGGCGAGCTTAGCGGGAGACGGGTGGGGCAAATCAACCCCTGAGTCAAAGCCGGGTATAGTGACGACATCTCACCGCCAGACGATCAGGGGCGGCCCTTAAAAAGGAGCGTCATTACCCACATCCGTTCTTGCACGGGGCATTTAACACTTGGCCCGGCTGGGGTTTGTCTCTAGACTTTGCGCATGAGCGGCCTCGAGTCACCTCCCCTGGGGTCTACGCGACCGCCCCGCACAGCGTCCCTGCTCGCTGTTACCGGCGTGCGGCGGCTCGTCATCGGGAGCACCCTCGTGAGTGTCGGCCTCCTCGTCGCCCTGACCGTGCAGTGGGCGTACGTCGCGCGGTTTGCCCAAGCACTCTTTTTGGACGGTCTCCCGCTCGCCTCACAGGGAAGTGTCCTGCTGGGGCTGCTCGCCGCCCTCGCGGCACGGGCACTCCTCGGGGGACTCGACACCTGGCAGGCCGCCCACATCGCCACGCGGATCAAGGGGCGACTGCGCCGCGACCTCACGCACCGGCTCCTCTCGCTTGGCCCCGTTCTCGGCGCGGGTGGGGCACCGGGCGCGGAGGTGACGCGCCTTCATAATGGTGTCGAGAAGCTCGGACCCTACTATGCCCGCTTCATTCCGCAGACGGTGCGCGCAGGCGTCACCGCATTCGGCCTCGCAGGACTGCTTGTAGCCCTCGACCCCCTTACCGGGCTGATCGTCTGCCTGACAGGGCCGCTCGTGCTGGGTTTCATGGTGCTTATCGGAATGGCGACGCGCCGAGCTTCCGAGAGGCAGTGGCAGGAACTCGAGCGCCTCGGCGGAGGCTTCGCCGACAGCCTGCGCGGCCTCGCCGAGTTACGCCTCTTTGGGCGCGTGCCGGACGTACAGGAAGGTCTGGCCCGCACCAACGACGCCTACCGCCGCACCACGCTGCGCCTCCTGCGCGTCGCTTTCTTGTCGGGTTTCGTGCTCGAGCTGGCCGCCACACTCTCGACGGCGCTCGTGGCAGTCACAGTAGGCATACGTCTGTTCGAGGGACACCTGCCTTTCGAGCGGGCGCTCTTCGTGCTGCTCCTGACACCGGAATTCTACGCACCCCTTCGGCAGCTCGGGGCCGACCACCACGCCGCGCTCGAGGCGCGGGTTGCGAACGAAACGCTGGCACCACTCGTCAGCACCCCGCTGACTCGGCACGGGAGCGTGCAGCGCGAGCCTACAGCGCCCACCCTGACGCTCTGCAAGGTAGGGCTCGAGCTGAGCGGAAACACGCTCCTAGAGGGCGTGAGTTTCGAGGTTGCCAGCGGCAGCCGCGTGGCGCTCGTCGGCCCTTCGGGCGCGGGCAAGACCAGCGTGCTACAGGTGCTCCTCGGGGTAGCTCCGATAACTGGGGAGGTCCTTGTCGACGGCCTACCCCTCGAGACGCTCGAGCACGAGAACTGGCTGACGCAGGTGGCCCTCGTCTCACAGCATCCCTACCTGCTGCACGGCACCGTCGCGGAAAACCTGCGCCTCGCCCGACCGGGTGCCAGCAACGCCGACCTGAAGGCTGCATTGGCGGACGCGGGCGCAGACTTCGTTGACGATCTGCCGGATGGTCTAGGGACGGTCCTCGCCGAGGGCGGCGCGAGCCTTTCGGGTGGGGAACGGGCCAAGCTGAGCCTCGCCCGTGCGCTTCTGCGGGACACGCCGCTCTGGCTCCTCGACGAACCCACCGCGCACCTCGACCCGCTGGCCGAGGCCGAGGTGCGGGCGGTGCTCGAGCGGACGCTAAGCGGACGCACGGTCGTCATGGCAACGCACCGCCTCGAGGCCCTTGGAGACTTCGACCGTGTGGTGCGGCTCGAGGCTGGACGCGTCGTGGCGGTCACGCCTTTACAGCCTGTCGAGCAGAAGAATCGGCAGACTTTTGTAGGGGGTCCCGCATGACAAGGCTGCCCCGGGCCACAGTCGCACTTTCGCTCGCGCTCGGGTTAGCGACCATCCTGGCCGGGGCAGGGCTTCTCTATACCTCGGGTCTACTCATCTCACGGGCGGCCCTACACCCACCCACGCTGCTCTCACTCATGACCCTGATTACCGGCGTGCGCTTTTTCGGACTCGCTCGAGCGGGAGCCCGGTACGCCGAGCGCCTGGTATCGCACGACGTGGTGCTACGCAACCTGTCACATATGCGAAACAGGCTTTTCGCCGCGCTGGCACGGCTCACACCCTATGACCTGCTGACCGAGCGCGGGGGCGACTTGCTGGCACGGCTTCACGGAGATATCGACCTGCTCCAGGGGGTGTACGTGCGTCTCATCGCACCTTTTACAGTTGCAGCCCTCACGACGCTCTGCACCGTCCTCCTGCTTTGCGGGCTCGAGCCGCTCCTCGCCGGGGTCACAGCCGCCCTGCTCCTGACAAGTATCGTCCTTGCGCCATGGCTTGCCTATCGTATAAGCCGGTCCGAGGCCGCAACGCTGGCCTCGGTGCGCGGGGCGTGGTCGGCCCGGGTGCTCGAGGGACTGCGCGGCAGTGGCGACCTCCTGACGCTCGGTGTTTATCTGAACAGGGACACCAACACACTGGCCCTGCAGCTCGAGCGGGCAGACGCGCGGCGCGGACGCCTTCTGGCCCTCTTTGGCACCCTACGCGACCTCCTGAGCGGGCTCGCGCTCTGGTGCGCCCTCGTCATCGTGGGTGCAGGCGTCGGGCGTGGTCAGCTCGAGGGAGCACTTTTGGTTGGTGCGGCACTCTTTGTACTGGGAGCTTTCGAGGCGGCGCAGAACCTTGCTGGCAGCGCGCTCGAGGCGGGCGAACTGCAGGGCGCAGCCGCGCGGGTCCGCAGCCTGAGTGGAGCGGTCACCGAGTCGCAGGACCTCGCGCCTGTCGAGGCGTCGTTCTCTGACGCCATGACGCTTCGCTTCGAGGGCGTCAGCCTGCGGCAGGGTACTCGGACCCTCCTGAAAGGGATCGACCTCGAGCTGCCCGCCGGGGCGCGCGTCGCGCTCGTCGGACCTAACGGCGTCGGCAAGAGCACCGTCGCGGCGCTGGCACTCGGGTTTCTGGAACCCACGTCCGGGCGCGTCACCCTGGGGGGCGTGTCCAGAGGCTCTGCTGGCAGGAAGGACACGCCCCTATCCACCGAGGCGTGGCAGCGCCCTTTCAGCTGGGCCGGACAGGACGCACACCTCTTTGCCACCAGCTTGCGGGCCAACCTGCTTCTCGGGCACGCCGGGGCGACCGACGACGATATCAAGGCGCTGCTAGGCGAACTTGGCCTGGGGCACCTCCTTCGAGCTCCTGGGGGTCTCGATTTGCCGCTTGGTGAGCACGGCACCCGTCTCTCGGGCGGCGAGCGCGCCCGGGTCGCGCTGGCTCGCGCCCTGCTCAAGCCGAGCCGAATCCTCATCCTCGACGAGCCCACGGCGCACCACGACCCGGACACCGAACGGCTCGTCATGGAGACCCTCATGCGACGCCTCGAGGGCCGCAGCCTGCTCCTGATTACCCACCGCCCTGCACCCTTGGCCTATATGGACACGGCCCTGCGCCTCGAGCGCGGGACCTTACACCCGTACCCTCTCAGCCCCAAGCCTCTGGAGGTTCTTGCATGATCGCCCTCGACCTCGCCCGCTTTCAGTTTGCCACGACGAACATTTTCCACTTCGTGTTCGTGCCCTTTACGGTCGGCATGGCGCTGACCGTAGCGATCTTGCAGACCTTTCACTTCGTGACCGGGAAAAAGGTCTACGAGCGGCTCACCCTCTTTTTCGGCCACCTGTTCCTCATCAACTTCGCGGTCGGTGTGGTCACAGGAATCGTGCAGGAGTTTCAGTTCGGGCTCAACTGGAAGGAGTTCTCGACCTTTGTCGGGAACATTTTCGGGGTGCCGCTGGCGCTCGAGGTGCTCATGGCGTTTTTCCTCGAGAGCACCTTTATCGGCCTCTGGTGGTTCGGGCGCGACCGTCTGCCCGCCTGGGCCAGCCTCGGCTCGATCTGGCTGGTTGCCATCGCCTCCTCGCTCAGCGCCTTCTGGATCATCGTCGCCAACGCCTGGATGCAACATCCGGTCGGTTACGAGATACGTGACGGGCAGGCCGTTCTGACGAGTTTTTCTGCCATGCTCTTCAGCCATAAGGCGTGGCTCTGGTTCTGGCACGTGTGGTTCGGCGCAGTCTGCATCGCTGCCTTTTTCGTCCTCGGGGTGAGCGCCTTTCACCTGCGCCGTGCGCACGAGGAAGAGGCCTTCGGGCGCACCTTGAAGCTCGGGCTGGTGCTCGCGAGTGTCGGCGTGGTCGGGGTCATCGCGGTAGGACACACGCAGGGTCAGGCCGCAGTCGAGGACCAACCGATGAAGTTTGCCGCCATGTCGGCGCTCTGGGAAAGCACTAGCGGGAGCACGCCCGAGTCCATCGTGGCGTTGCCAAGCAACCGGGAACAGCGCAACCTTTTCAGCCTGGAAGTTCCCTATCTCGGGTCGTTTCTGGCCTATAACTCGCTCTACGGCGGCGTGCCGGGGCTGCTCGAGCTGCAAGACGAATACGAGGCCCGCTACGGTCCGGGCAACTACATCCCCCCGGTCTGGCCCGTGTACTGGAGCTTTCGCCTCATGGTAGGGCTCGGCCTCTTGATGTTTGCGGTTACGGCCTGGGGTGTATGGCTCTGGTGGCGCGGCGCGTTGCGGCAGAGCTACTTTTTTCTCGGTCTCCTGCCCTTTCTCATCCCGGTGCCGCACTTCGCCAACTTTTTCGGCTGGATCGTCACCGAAATGGGCCGCCAACCCTGGCTGGTGCAGGGCGAGATGCTGACCGCCGAAGGTGTGTCGCCCCACGCGCCGGGTGTCGTGCTGCTTAGTCTCATCGCCTTCTGGGTGGTCTACCTGCTGTTAATCAGCCTCAACGTCTTCCTGCTCGCGAAAACCGCCCGCGCCGGATTTCATGAACCCGAGGCGCAGGCCACCCTGCTCCCTGCCCCGAACTACGGAGACGCCTGAGATGCCCGACCTGCCGACCATCTGGTTTATCCTGCTGGCTGTTATCTTCTCGCTCTACTTTTTTCTCGAGGGCTTCGACTTCGGCATCGACCTGCTGCGCCCACTCCTCGCCCGAAACAACGCCGAGCACCGGGCACTGATCGGCACCATCGGGCCATTCTGGGACGGTAACGAGGTCTGGGCCATCCTGGGTGCCGGGGTGATGTTTGCAGCCTTTCCGCGCCTCTACGGTGCACTCTTCAGCGCACTCTACGTGCTTTTCGTCCTTATCGTGCTCGCGCTGATCGGGCGAGGCGTGGCGTTCGAGTTCCGTAGCCACCACCCGAGCCGCGCATGGCTGCGCTTTTGGGACTTCACCTCGTTTGTCGGGGCACTGTTACCCGCATTTTTGTGGGGCGTCGTCATGGCGAACCTCATCCGTGGCCTGCCGCTCGACGAGAATCAGGTGTTTGTCGGTGGTGTAGGCGACGTGTTCGATGTGTTTTCGGTACTCGGAGGGCTCAGTTCGCTGCTTCTCTTCATGCTGCATGGGGCGACTTTTTTGCTGCTGCGCATCGACAAAAAGAGCGACCTCCACGTCCGGGCGCGGCGAGCGGCACTCTTTTGGGGTGCGCTGGCAACTGCCGCAACGCTCGCTTTCGTGGTCATGGGATATGTCGACACTGGCCTCTTCCGGAATTTTGGCCTCGTGCCGTGGCTCTTTCCACTCGCGGCGTTTGTCAATCTAAGCGCCATCTGGTTTGCCCTTGTGACAAGGAAAGACGCGCTCAGCTTCGCGGCGAGCGGCCTGACCATTGCTTTCTCGACAGCCACGATCTTTCTCGGTCTCTACCCCACCATCCTGCCCTCGACCCTCGACCCAGCCAACTCCCTGACGGTCTTTTCAGCGGCGAGTCAGCCGTACACCCTGCGTCTCATGCTCACCGCGAGCGCGGTCTTTTTGCCGCTCATCATCGGGTATCAGATCTACAACTACTACGTGTTCCGGCGGCGCATCACCGTCGAGACGTGAGGCTCGAGCCCGCGCAAGACGTGGAGGGAAGCTGGCATAGGCTCCAGGACCCACAGCCTTCACAGAGCAACGGCGGCCTTCCCTGCACGCTCTCCTCGCTAGTGAAGGCTCATCAAGTGCAGGACTCTCAGTTCAGTACGTCGAACGCCTCGTCGTCGCTCACCTTCTGACTAATCTCTTTACGCCGGGTCGCCCAGGCCGGGAAAGGAAAATTCAGCATCATCGGCTGTGGTACGTCGGGCTGATGGACGATCATGGTGCCGGGGGCGAGGATGGTGGCGCGGCCCAGGAAGGAGCGGGGCATGAAGCGGTATTCGGCCCTCTCGCTCTCGGCAGCGTCGAGCCGCCCCACGACGCGAACGGCGGCGTTCCCGACCACCCGCCGCTCGACCTCGCTGGCCGTCTGCTGCGCGCCGATCAGGATGATCCCAAGCGAGCGCCCACGTTCGGCGATGTCTAGGAGCACATCCTTGATGGGGCTGTCGCCCTCAGCGGGAGCGTACTTGTTCAACTCGTCCAGCACGATAAAGATCTGGCCTCGACTGTTGCGCGCCTCCTGCGCCTCGAAGACCGAGCGGAGAATCACGCCGACAACAAACATCTGCGCCAGCGGCGCGAGCGTATGGATATCGACGACGTGAAGTTGCTCCTCGCCCCCAAGCAGGCTGAGGCGCGCCCGCTTCACCTCCTGCGCCGAGAGGTCACCGCGCACGAGCGGGCGCAGGTACTTCGCTGCGCCACGCAGCCGCCGGATAAAAGCCTCGCGGGTCGCTTTGGCCTGATTGGCGGTCCAGCGGCGGTCGCCACCCTTGGCGCTGTCATCCTCCTCGCTACCCTTGAGGAGCAGTTTGTACTCGAGGTAAGCCACCAGGTCATCGAACGTCCTGAGCCGGGGCCGCACGCTGAGCGCGTCGAACTCGGCACCCTCATCCGGCTGAATGCGGTTGCGCCCAAAGGGATCTCCCCCGGCGTCCGGGTCGGGGTTAAAAGCGACGTCGTCTTCCTCGACCTCGAGGTAGGGACCGCGCTGCTTTTCGGCGAGCCGGAAGAGCCGCTCCTCGACGTGCGACACCAGGAAGCTCAGGTTGGTCATGGCGTCCTTGTCGGCCAGCACAAAGGGCAGCATCCGCTCGCGGGCAAACTGCGAGAGGGTCCAGAGGTACGGAGCCACCCCGTCGCGGGTTTTGGCGCTCGTCATGACGCCCGTACTCGCCAGGGCGGGCGCGTGCAGGCCGACGCTCTCGAAAGGGCGGGCGGGCAAGCCCAGGATCTCGTAGCGGGTACGGCCACTCCGGCGTTTCTCCTGCCACTTGCCTTCCTGTGAAGGGAAGTCCGTGTTGGGTTTATCGAGGTAGAGCAGGTCCTCGCCCTTGACGTTAAAGATGATGGCCTTGCTCGAGGCCACATTTTCCAGCATCCCGCCCCCGTGCGCGTCCTTGCGGTTCTGGGCGTTGAAGATGCTGTAGAGCAAAAAGAGCGCGTACGAGGTCTTGGTGGCGATCCCGGAAATCCCCGAAATGTTGATGTGCGCACCCTTGGTGCCGTTCACGAAGTCGAAATTGATAAAGCCCGGTTCGCCGTTACGCAGCACGCCTGCGGGCAGCGGCTTGTCCATGCTGTCGACGTAGAGCGCCCGGGCGAGCGCGTCCCCTGTCGCCAGCCGCACGTGATCACCGGGGCTTGGCGGAATAAAGTCCTCGGGTTCGACACGGGTCACGAGAACATGCGCGGCATAAGCAATGTTGGCGGGCAACAGCCCGGACGAGACGAGTTCGGTGTCCCCGTCGAACTGCACGCCCTCAAAACGTCGGCGCACCTCGTCCACCACGCCGTAAAAGGTCACGCGCTCCTCGCTACTGCCAGGGTCGGTGACCTCGACCACGATGAGGTCGTCGAGTTGCACCTTGCAGCCGTCCAGCACCCCGAACCAGAACTGCAGCGGCGTCGCGTCTTCAGTACCCAACACCATCCCGATCGGCAGATCGCCAAAGTGGATAACTTCGGCCATCAGGCGGCCTCGTCTAGCGCGGCGAGGTGCGCCATCACCCGCCGGCGGATAATCTGCGCGTTGCCCATGCGCCGCGAAAGCTCGGCCTCGAGCGCCCGAATGGGCAGGAGCTGCTGCGGCGCGCGCGGGTCCTGATGCTGACGGCTGGCAAAAGCGGGCAGATTGAGGCAGCTCCAGTCGGCCAGGTTGCGGGTCCACTCGAGCCGCCCCTCCCACGAAGGTCCGGCATGGGCCTGCAGCCGTACCATCCCGGCCAGCGAGTAGAGCCAAGGTCGCGGATCGCGCAGGCGCAAGAACCACTCGAAGTAGCTGTTCTCCCGGTCCTGCGTCTGTACGAGGTAGAGCGGCGAGCGTTCACCTTGCTCGAGCCCCCGCACAACGTTAAGTTCGGCCTCGGAAATCTTGGGCTCGTGAATCGTCTTGAGGTAGCCGATCACGTTATCGCTCCCACCAATAAAGGGTCGCGGTCCGTCACAGATGATGAGGGCGTCCTGGCTACGCTCGGTGAGGTGAGCCGCGAGACGCTTTTCGGCGTCCAGCATCTCACTTTGCAATCGCCGCACCACCGCGTCGGGGTCGCGCTCATTCGTCCCGACAACCTCGTAGTCGAGCGCACCGAGCCGCGAACGCGTCGCCGCGAGCGCGAAGTTCGCCAGGCTGTGACCGCTACTGAGCGCACAGACGCGCCGCACGAAAAGCGTCTCGTCACCCCGCAAAAAGCTCGCCCGGCGGCTGCCGTCGGGGCAGCAGGTGACGACCCCGACCCCGTAGGACCCGAGCGCACCGAACGCGACCTGCGCCGCGTCTTGCTCGAGCAGCACGCGCGCCTCGATGCGGCGGCTGCCGTCCAGAAAGTAGAGGTCGGGCCAGTAGCTGTGAGCGCGAACAGGCTTGAGTCGCGTCCACGGACCTTCGACGCCCGTATCGACGTCCTCGCGGCCTTCGCCGGCATGTTCCGCGTGATAGGCAGTGTTGTATTCGACTGCCCAGGGATCGAGTCTTAGGAGCACGCAGTGAGCATACCGCGCAGGGTATGGTGCACTCAAATGCTGAGGTAGCATAGCGGGTTAGGCTTGGGGCCATGTCTACCATCCAGTTTCTCGATTCGGTAAGTGATATCGACGTTCTGATACAGGCGTCCCAGCAGGGGCCCGTCCTCCTCTACAAGCACAGCCTCGCCTGCCCCATCAGCGCCCGAGCCCAGGAGGAGTTCATCCACATGACGGGCGCGCCGCGTTACGCCCTAGCCGTGCAGTACGTCCGTGACGTGTCTCAGGCCGTAGCCGAGCGCCTGAACGTCTCTCACGCCTCACCACAGCTTCTTGTCGTCGAAAAGGGCGAGGTAACGCTCAACCTGACCCATGACGCCGTCCAGGCCGATACTGTAAGAGCGCGGCTCGAGTCTCCCAGACTTTGACGCACGTTCACGCACTGCCCGGTACTTTTTTGCTCTAAAGGTAGGTCGCCGTAATCGAACGCTCGCTGCTGCGAAGCGCGTGCGGTGGTCCCTCGAAGAGCACTTCACCCCCGGCACTCCCGCCTTCGGGGCCGAGGTCGATAATCCAGTCCGCCTGCCGGATCACGTCGAGGTGGTGCTCGATCAGGACGACCGTATTGCCTGCATCAACCAGGCGCTCCAGGATCGTCATGAGCTGCCCAATATCCGAGAGGTGCAGCCCGGTCGTCGGCTCGTCCATGACGTAGATGCTCCCGGCCTTGTGTAGCTCGGTAGCCAGCTTGAGGCGCTGACCCTCCCCGCCGTAAAGCGTCGAAAGCGGCTGCCCAAGCGTCAGGTAGCCGAGGCCGACATCAAACATCGCCTGCAACACCGGGCGCACCTTCTTTTCAATGAAAAAGGTCAACGCGTCTTCGACGGTCAGCTCGAGCACCTCGCTGATCGTCTTGCCGCGCAGGGTGTAGACAAGCACCTCGGACCTGAAGCGTTTACCCTCACAGACCTCGCAGGTGCTGGTCACGCCTTCCATAAAGGCGAGATCGGTGTAGACCACCCCAAGGCCGTTGCAGTTGGGGCACGACCCCTCAGAATTAAATGAAAAGAGGGACGGACTCGCCCCGCTGACCTTGGCAAACGCCTTGCGAATCTCGTCCATGATGCCTACGTAGGTTGCAGGCGCGGAGCGGCTATTGGTGGCCACCCGCGACTGATCGACAACGATGGCGTCCGGGTGCTGCGCCAGAAAGACCTCGTTGATGAGCGTGCTTTTGCCCGACCCGGCGACACCCGTAACGACAGTCAGGACGCCGGTGGGGATCTGCACCGTGACGTCCTTGAGGTTATGCAAGGAGGTGTGAGCCACCGTGAGCGTGCCTGTAGGTGAGCGCGGTTCCGCCTTGAGCGGCAGGCTCTGCCCCAGAAAGCGCCCCGTCAGCGTGTCCGAGGCTTTGAGGTCGGATACGCTTCCTTCGAAGACGACCTCACCGCCGTGTGTCCCGGCCCGCGGGCCGATGTCGACCACGTGGTCGGCAATCGCGATCACATCCGGATCGTGCTCCACGACGAGAACTGTGTTGCCCTTATCGCGCAGCTTACGCAGGAGATCACTGAGGCGCGCCACGTCCCGGGCGTGCAGGCCGATGCTGGGCTCGTCCAGGATGTAGAGCATATCGGTCAGGCTGTTGCCCAGGTGCCGCACCATCTTGAGTCGCTGCGACTCACCGCCCGAGAGCGTCGCCGTTTCCCGGTCGAGACTCAGGTAGCCGAGGCCAATATCGACAAGGTGTCCGAGGCGCTCGAGCAGCTTGGCCGCGAGCCGCTGGGCCACGGGATCGGCAAACGCTCCCAACACCTTCACGAGTTCGGTCGCCTCGAGCCCCGAGAAATCCGCGATGTTGCGCCCGTCGATGCGGCTCTCCAGAGCCGCTTCGTTGAGCCTCGCCCCCCTGCAGACCGGGCAGGTCTGGGAATTGACGAAGCGCTCGAACACGGCCCGGTTGCGCTCCGACATCGCTCCGACGTCTTTTTTGAGGTAGGTCCGCTTGAAGCGCTCGAGCAACCCCTCGTATTTGGACCCGAACTCACCAAACGACACTCGCACGTCCGCGCCGTGCAGAAGCGCATTTTCCTCCTCCGGGGTGTACTCGGCGATGGGCTTGTCGTTATCGAACAGGCCCGAAAGCGCGTAAAACTTCCACATCCACTTGCCGACTTTAAAGTCCGGGTGCAAAATAGCACCGCCGTTTAACGACTTGCTGCGGTCGAGAAACTTGGAGAGGTCGAGCTGAACCGTTTTGCCGATTCCCTCACACTCGGAACACATGCCCTGCGGTGTATTAAATGAGAAAGCGTAGGCCGGTCCCCCGTAGGGCTGCCCGATGCGGGAAAAGAGGAGCCGCAGGAGCGGGGCGATATCCGAAAACGTCCCGACCGTCGAGCGCGAGCCGCCCCCCACACGCTTCTGGTCGATGACGATGGGCGCGTTCAAGTTTTCGATGCTCTCCACATCGGGCTGACCGTAGGAAGGCAAAAATCCCTGTACGAAGGCGGTGAAGGTCTCGTTGAGTTGCCGCTGCGCCTCGGCAGCGATCGTGTCGAAGACCAGCGACGACTTTCCCGACCCGGATACACCAGTAAAGACGGTGATCTTGTACTTAGGAATGTCGAGCGAGACACCCCTCAAGTTGTGCTCCCGTGCGCCGCGCACTTCGATCCATGACGCCTTCGCTACCTGCGTGTCGGTCATACACCTCTCCCTTTGGGTAAGTTCTCGAGCCGGGGCCAAAAGGCCAAGTTTACCCTGCGAGGACACTTTCAGAGACGGTCGCAACGACACGGCGCAGCAGGCTGGCCTTGTGACACTCGCTATCTACGGTCGGGGTCACTCCGGCTGGAGCGTCAGCGTTCCCACGGCACCCCGCACCGCTTCATCCCGCGACAGGGTGATAGGCACGGACTCGACACGCGCCCAGCGCCGCACGAAGTCTCGGTAGTGCACCGAAAAGACGTTACCAGACTGCCCGGTCGTCTGGATAAACGCCGAGCGCGACAGGTCCGCGAGGTCGTAAACGGCCCGGAACCCTGGTCCAGATGTCTGCGCCCCCGTTCCGGCGAGGTCGTACCCGGCAGCGTTGACCGTAAACGGGTCGCCCCCGTTGGGAACGCGCAGGTTGAAGAGTGGCCCCAGCGGCGTCTCGCCGAAAACCAGATGATCATGATCGGCGTAGTGCGCGTCTCCCCAGCGCCAGCGAGACGGGTCGTCGCCGAAGCGGACCCGAAGCTCGTCCCAGGCATTTTGCAGGGCAGTGGCGGCACTTTGGGCGCAGCTCTCGAGCCCGGTTGTCTCCCCGTCGTCGCACCAGACCTCGTTACCCTGAATCACGTTGCGAAAAAAGAGCGGGTGAAACCCCTCATATGCGCCGAAAAGCTCACCCAGATCGTCCTCCAGCACGAGTCGCCTGAAGGACCGATACCAGGCACTAAAGATCAGACCTTCGGGCCTATCTGCCCGCACCTGGCCATCCCACGTAGCAAGTCGCGCTTGCAGCGCCCTGGCTTCTGGAGTGGCAACGGGTGCGCGCAGAATCAGCGGCAAAAAATCATCGGTCATGAGCGAGCGCTGATCGGCCTGAATGCGCGCCGAGCCGTCCCGCGAGAGCCGGTCCTGTGCGTTCAGGAGCGCCGTGATGCGCTCGGCGCGGTAAGGCTCGGCCCAGTCACGGGTGATGAAGTAGGGATAGCTGTCGGGTACGACCTTCTGGTTGGCCGTGACAATCTGGCCAGAGGCAGGGTTATAGGCGTGCGGCAGCGCCTCGAAAGGGATAAAACCCTTCCAGTCGTACGTGCCCGTCCAGCCAGGGACGGGCACCAGCCCGTTGCCCGCCTTGCGAATGGGTACTCGGGCCGGGGCATAAAAGCCGATGTTACCGCCCGTGTCGGCGTAGACGATATTTTGCTCGGGGGCGTGGAACTTGCGAAGGGCCGCCCGAAAACTGTCCCAGTCCTGCACACGGTTGAGCTCGAGCCCCGCCTCCATGGACCTGTCGTCGGTTCGAAGCGCGGTCCAGGCAAAGGCCAGACCGATCTGCGCCCCGTTCCTACCGGTACCGTTTCCTAATGCGACCTCGGCAGCCGTGTCGTTCACGTCCGAAATAAGCGGACCGTGACGTGTTTCGCGTACCTCCAGCACGACATCCTCTTGCCCCTTGACGCGGATACGCTCACGTCGGGTTTCTAGAGGCTTCCATCCGTCCGGCGTAAGATAACGGTCACCGTCCAGACGCTCGAGAAACAGGTCCTGCGTGTCCGGTCCCGTGTTGGTAAAGCCCCAAGCGACCGTGCCGGTATGCCCCAAAACAACGAGCGGCAAACCCGGCAGCGTGGCACCGGCAACCGATAGACCGGGGGCCGAAAGGTGCGCCAGATACCAGAGGGCAGGCGCTTGCAGAGCCAGGTGTGGGTCGTTGGCGAGGATGGGCTTTCCTGTCACGGTCCGCTTTCCGTCCAGAACCCAGTTGTTCGATCCCGATCCGGGCGGCAAAGGTTTTGGTGCGACAGCTGCCAGCGCCTCGAGCGGCACCCTCTTATAGAGTGCCGAAAAGTCTGGCAGGGCCACGGGCGCGTCGCCGGGGTAGGGGGGCCAGAGCTGCGCGACGCGCTCGGGGGGCAGTTTTTTCAGGAGGCGCGCCCGCAAGAGCTCGTCACTCCAGTTGCCACTCAGATCCCAGGCCATCATCTTGAGCCAGACCAGCGAATCCGTAGGCGTCCAGGGTTCCGGTTCATAGCCGAGGATAAGGAATTCGGGCGGCAGGGCGCCGCGCCGTTGCTTCAAAAAAGCGTTGACACCAGCGGCGTAGGCCTCGAGCGCCCCCCGCGTCTCCGGGGAGAGACCCGGCAACGTCCGCTGCGCGACCCGGTACACGCCGAGCGTGCGCAGGAACGTGTCGGTTCCGAGTGTCGCGGAACCAAGCACCTCCGAGAGTCTGCCCGCACCGACCCGGCGCTGAAAATCCATCTGGAAGAGCCGGTCCTGAGCGTGCACGAACCCGAGCGCAAAAAGCGCGTCCTCACGGCTTTGGGCAAAAATATGAGGGACGGCGTTAGCGTCCCGCACCACATCGACAGGATGTGTCAGTCCCGGCAATGTCACGGTGCCCCGCACGTTTGGGAGCGAACTTCGTAGGTACAGAAGTCCGGCGAGAAGCAGCACGAGGAGCGTGGCGAGTAGCCAGAGAAGAACACGCCGCCACCGGCGCCTCGGGGCAGAAGGTAAGTTATGGGTCACGATGAGTGACAGTCTAACGCTATCGGGTCCCTGCAGTCCTCAAGCACCCACGCTGCGCCTCTGAAGGTGGAGGACCAGACGAGATATATCGGCGGGGCGTAGCGTCCACGACCGGGCCAACGCACACCCGAAGTCGATAAAGTAACGACACCCCATCTTTAGCTGTAAGGATTATGCCGTTGTCCAGCCGATCGTGTCAGGGATGAAGCGTTTCGGTAAGCTGTGCGTCCGCGCAGACGGGGTTGGGCGACACCCGGACAGACCCCTGTCGACCTTGCGGGCGCTAAACCTCGAGACAGATGCCTCGCAGGCTCTCACCGTAGGTACTCTCCTCGTCGCGAGCCATCAGCGTAGTCACACTGGCCCAGAACCTCGTGACCAGGACGCCCGCCAGCACGAAAAGCACGAGAACCGAAAGGACGACAAGGATTAGGGGCACGTGGGACAACCTTTCTCGGCTCAGCGTCTGGTCTAGGCTCGAGCACTTACTTTTATCCAGTCTGCCCTCCCCCATGCGAGAGAGATGTTAGAAATTCCATATCAGGGCCTCGACTTCGTTTCGACTCATCGGTTCTCGCAAGACCCGGGCTGCGCAAGACTGTACGCGCGTAAATAGATGTGCTACACTCGCTTTTGGTCTCGCAGTCGGCCTCCCCACCCATCATCGGGTCGGTCTGCGGCAACAGTGCGAAAACGTGCGAACCCGATTTTAAGTTTTAGGACGTGGCAGACGTGAAAACCTTTTTTCCCAAAGAACCTGGTAGCGGCTGGGTCGTGGTCGATGCCGAAGGCCAGACGGTCGGCCGACTCGCCACCCGCATCGCTACAGTGCTTCGCGGCAAACACAAGCCCGACTACACCCCGAACCAGCTCGGCGGCGACTTCGTGATCGTCGTCAACGCCGACAAGGTCGTTTTCACCGGCAAGAAGCTCGACCAGAAGGTCTATACGCGCTACAGCGGCTATCAGGGCGGCCTCAAAAAGACTACCGCTCGCACCACTCTCGAGAAGCACCCCGAGCGCGTTCTCGAGCACGCTGTCTGGGGCATGCTCCCCAAGACCCGCCTGGGCCGCCGGATGATCCGCCGCCTCAAGGTCTATAGCGGTGAGGCGCACCCGCACGCCGCCCAGCAGCCCAAGGAGTTGAGCCTCTAATGGAAGAATTTTACGGTACAGGCCGCCGCAAGGCCGCCATCGCCCGCGTGTTCCTGCGCCCCGGTCCGGGCCGCATCACGGTCAACGGCAAGGAGTTTCAGGACTACTTCCGGGGCATCCTGGTTGGTGTGCAGGCGCTCGAGCCCCTTAAGGTCACGGGCGCTGCCGGTCGCTACGACGCCGTCATCACCGTCAAAGGTGGTGGCCCGAGCGGTCAGGCCGACGCGATCAAGCTCGGCGTCGCGCGCGCCCTCATCAAGATCAACCCCGAGTTCCGGGTGCGTCTCAAGCCCGGTGGATACCTGACCCGGGACGCTCGCATCGTGGAGCGGAAAAAGTACGGCCTTCGCAAGGCCCGCCGCGCGCCGCAGTACAGCAAGCGCTAAGCGGTCCCTTCCAGACACGTCGAGGTTGAGTCACAATGACTCAACCTTTTATTTTATCCCCCACCTTCCATCTCGTTCCCACGCGCTAGGGTGAGACCGCGACATCTTCATAGTTTTAACGGGTGTTTTATAGGGGCCCTCCGAGAATAAGCGCTCGCTCTGTCGTTCGGGCGCTCGAGAACGCTTCTAGCGCAGCGCCCGGGCACACGTGAAAGGCTGCACATGACTACTTTCCAGGCTATCGTTTTAGGCATCGTTCAGGGCCTCACAGAGTTTTTGCCGATCTCGAGCTCCGGGCACCTGCGGATCGTTCCAGCTCTCTTCGGTTGGCAAGATCCGGGCGCAGCCTTTACCGCCGTCACACAGCTCGGCAC
>JBMDWS010000288.1:0-24633 GCA_048594695.1 Truepera sp.
CGAGCGTCTTCTGGAGCGTCGGAAGCGGGGTCCAGGGGTGCTCGTCCCAAACGGGTGTGTTTCGGTTCATGCCCGACTATAGCTCAGGGTGGGAGGCGGAGACCCTTGGGGTAGAAATTCTTGAGGACACCCTGGCTCCGACGCCCCCAGCCAAGTGCGAAGCCGCCTATCGTCACCACCACCCAGCCGTCGCTGCCGGGTGCCTCGAGCACGTCCCCGCGAAGGTAGCGGGTCAGCGCCGGATCATCCGGGGAGAGCTCGAGAGTCTGCATCGTCTGGAGATCGGCGGGTGTGAGGGCAAGCGCCAGGCTATGCGACGGCTCGAAGCGATTTTTTTTCAAGGTGCCGAGCCACAGGCCGGGGCGCAACGTTCGCACGCCGTGAAGTGCAGGGAACCGTTCGGGCAGGGCAAAGAGCCCGTTGCCTTGCAACGCCAGTGCTGCATCTGAAAACGCCTGCGGTGGCAGTGTCGCGTTCCTGAACGCCGACCAGTGGTCGCGGGCAGCGCGGGGCAGCGTTGGGGGCGTGCTGAGAGGAACCCGTCCCAGTTCACCTGCCGTGCGTCTGAACCGAGCGACGAAGTGCCCCTCGCCCGCGACCTTATGGGGCCAGAAGCGGGCCGTGTGGGACACCTCCGGGTGTGCCACCGCCAACCAGTCCGGTCTGCCTGGGCTGGCACCGGGAAGCTCGAGGGGCTCCAGCCGGAAGTCCTCGTGCGCCCTCAGGAAGGCGCTCACGACCGCCTCGTTCTCCTCCGGGGCGAAGGTGCAGGTGCTGTAGACCATCACCCCGTCCGGTTTGACGAGCGCCGACGCCTCGGCAAGGAGCGTGCCCTGCCGCGCCGCGCAGGCAGCGACAAGCCCTTCGCGCCACTGCGCGAGCGCTTCGTCGGATTTGCGAAACATGCCTTCACCCGAGCAGGGCGCGTCGAGCAGAACCCTGTCGAAAACCGCGCCCCACCGCTGGGCGAGCGTGCCCACGCTCTCGCTGGTGATGACGGCATTTTTTGCACCCCAGCGCTCGAGGTTTTCCCCCAGCGCCCGCACACGCTTGGCGTCTACCTCGTTGGCGACGAGGAGTCCTTGGCCGCCGAGCGCTGAAGCGAGCTGCGTACTCTTGCCGCCGGGTGCAGAAGCGAGGTCGATGACCCACTCGCCCGGACGCGGGGCCAGAGCCTCGGCGACAGCCATTGCGGAAGGCTCTTGGAGGTAGTACACACCCGCCCGGTGCAGCGGGTGTAGGCCGGGCCGAACCCCCGGTTCCTCGACGCGAAAACCGCTCGGACACCACGGCACGGGTTTTAGCTGCCAGGGTGCGAGGGTGCGAAACGCTTCCGGCGCAACCTTTTGTGTATTGACCCGCAGCCCGATCTGGGGTGGCGCCTTCAGACTCTCGAAAAATGCGGACGCTTCCGTGCCGAGCAGGGTACGCATCTTGCGCTCGAAAGCCACGGGCAGTGTCACGCCCTCAACCTAGCATGGGTACAAGACCACCGGACGATTTTCCAGCTCGGCCTGCTCCCTATAATTGTTTCGTAGCGCGCAGAGCGTGCGTGCAGGAGGTCGCGATGATGGTCAAGCAAGAATTTATCAAGGGCTGCCGAGGAGTTCTCCTCCTCGTGGCGCTCGTGGGTACAGCTCACGCTGGAGCTCAAGCCGGGTCGGTGTCGGGGGGCAGCGCCCCGTTGGACAGCCGTGCATCGGAAAGTGGCTCGCCGGGGAGCGCGCTCCCCATGACCACGACCGATGTGTCGGAAACGCGTAGTGATCTGCTCGAGCTGCTCGGCAGAGTCCAGGCGCAGATCGAGGGGATTCCAGACGACGCCACGGGTGCGGACGCCGAACGGCTCGCCGACCTTCAGGGGCAACTCGAACTGCTCCTTACCCAGACCCAGCTCGAGCGCGTGCAGCGCGAAAATGCGGCGCTGAGGGCGCAGCTTGCGGCGCGCGGGCAGTCTCCGGTGTCAGGTGGGGCCGAGTTCGCGCTACTAGAGCAGCGCCTAGGAGACGTGACTGCTGAACAAGAGAACCTCACCAGTCAGTTGCAGGTGGTCGCCGAGCAGCACGCGATGATTCTGGGGTCGTCTGGAGAGACGGAAACGCACGTTGTGGTGGCGGGGGACACGCTCTCGCGGTTGGCTCAGACCTACTTTGATGACGCCGACCTGTGGCCCGAGTTTCTCGAGGCCAATCCCGGGCTCACCGATCCCGATCGGCTCTTACCCGGAACGCGAATCACAGTTCCTCATGGCTACTAGAGCCGTACCCGATTACATGGTGCGGTCGGGGCTGGAGCGCTGGGTTGGACAAGCGGCGCGGCAAGGGAAAAGAGCAGGTGCCGTGTTTGCGTTTTGGGGGTTCACGGCAGCGGTTCCTGCGCTAGCCCAGGCTACACCCCCTGAAGCGTTGCCGCTCACGATCCCGGAGTCGGCGCAAATCCGGAGCGAGCTCGAGGCTCTGCTCGATACGGTTCAAACGGAGATCGAGGCGATTCCCGACGACCCCACACCCGAGGAGGCCGAGCGCCTCACATCGCTGAACGGGTTATTGCAACTCCTGCTCCTGCAAACGCGCCTCGAGCGGCTTCAGCGTGAAAACACAACCCTCACGACGCAGGCGAGTAACACAGCTTCAGAAGTCCCGGACGGCGCGGAGGCCGAGTTGGTAGCGCGGCGGCTCGACGCTATCGTTCAGGAGCAGCGGGAGATCGCCGAGGAAATCGCCACGTTGTCGACCGATCACAGTTCCCTGCTGGAGAGCGCCGTGAGCGACAGCGAACCAAGTCGTACACACGTGGTGAGTCCCGGTGACTCGCTCTCCCGGCTGGCCCAGACGTATCTGGGCGATCCCGACCGCTGGCCCGAACTTTTGGCCGCCAATCCCGAGCTTTCCGACGCCGACAGGCTGCTCGTCGGGACCGAACTCGTTATTCCAGCGGGTGACTAGAAGCCATCTCAGAAACCCTTGGCGGGCTTTTCCCGCCAAGGGTTTGAGCGAGCAGAGCGAGTAAGCTCGGACGCCTTCTTTCTGAAAAGCTATGTTTGAGATGAGTTTTAGGCGACGCCGTTAAACGTGTGGCGGCTGTAGAGCGTGATGCCTGCCGCGACCGAGATGTTCAGCGAGTCGATCGACGGGCGAATGGGTATTCTGACCTGCCGCGCCGCTGCTGCCATCAGGGCTGGGCTGCAGCCGGTCTTTTCGTGCCCGAAGGCGAGAGCAAGCCGCTGTGGGAGCCCGGCGAGGTCGTCTACCGGAGCCTCGGCGTAGGGACTCGTCACGACGAGCTCGAGCCCCGCTCCAGGTAAAAACGCCAGCAGCTCGGCCTCAGGGACGCAGGCAACGGGCAGGGCGAACACGCTGCCACGGCTTGCCCGAATCAGGCGGCGGTCGTAAAGGTCGTCGGGGTCGGCGTTCAGCAGGACCATCCCGCCGATCCCGAGGGCGAGGGTGGTGCGCATCATGGCGCCGATGTTGCCCATGAGGCTGACGTCCTCTAGCACCACGAGATCTTGAGGTAAGGCTCCCAGAGCTTCTAGCGGCGTGGGTGCGGGCGTCGGAGCGAGTGCGAAGATGCGCGACACGCGTTCGTTGCCGAAGATTTTCTTGCCTGTGCGTTTGACGAGACGGACGTGGGCCGTGCTGTCCGGTAGCACCTCAAGAAGCGTGTCTGAGGGCTCGAGGTCGTCGGTGTAGATGAGGGCACTCGGGTAGAGCCCGGCAGCGGTGGCTGCCAGAATATTCTCCTCGTCGTCGATCAGGATGGTCCTGTACTGCTGTCGACCCGGTTTCCCGAGTAGAGCCTGCAGGGGTTCGGCGAGAGGGTGGGTGAGTGTGTCGATAAGATCGCCGTGGCGAAGGGGGAGGGCGTTCATGAGGACTCCGTTTCTGCCTCCGAGCCTAACAGATGACCGGGTCCCTACAGCACTTGACAGGCACCCGACGCGTACTCAACATGCACCCGACGGGAGAGCGGGAACGCACACGGTAAACTTCGGGCATGAAACTCCTTCATACCGCCGACTGGCACGCTGGGCGGGTTTTACATGGGCAGCCGCGCACGCCGGAAATCCGCGAAGTGCTCTGCGAGATTGCCGAACTGGCGCGCACCGAGGCAGTTGACCTTGTGCTCGTCGCCGGGGACGTGTACGACACCCGCAACCCGAGCGCCGAGGCGGAAGCGGCCGTCTATGACTTCTTCAAAACGCTGGGCGAGGCCGGAATTCCGAGCGTGGTCATCGCGGGCAACCACGACGCGCCGGGCCGTCTCGAGGCGGCGGCGGGTCTGTTGCGGCTGGCGCAGGTGCATGTGATCGGGGAGCCGCGCCTTGCGGGGCAGGGGGGCGTCTTTACGCTCGAGCTGGGCGGCGAGCGGGCGCGGATCGCGGCGCTGCCGTTCGTCTCGGAGCGCCGCATCGTCAAGGTCCACGAACTGCTTGGCAGCGATCCGGGCAACTGGCGCGAGCGCTACCGCGAAGGGATGCGCAAGCTCATCGGCAACCTGAGCGGCGAGTTCGCCCCAGACGCTGTGAACCTCATGCTGCTGCACACGACGACCGAGGGGGCGCGGCTAGCGCACTCGGAGTACGAGTTTCACTGCACCGAGACCTATACGCTCGAGCCCGACCTGTTCCCGGACGCCTGCAACTACGTGGCGCTCGGGCATATCCACATGCCCCAAGGGGTCAAGGGGATGCCCGAAAACGCCGCTCGCTACGCGGGCAGCATCCTGCAGCTCGACTTCGGCGAGCAGGGCGACGCCAAGTACGTCTATATCCTCGAGGCCAAGGCGGGCAAACCCACGAAGATTTTAAAGGAGCACGCCCTGCAGTCGGGCAAGCGTCTCAGGCGCGTGAGTCTGGCGCGCGAAGATCTCGACCGGAAGCTGAGCGACCTCGAGTGGGACGGCTGGCTCAAGCTCTCGATTCGTCTCGAGCGACCCGACCCGGGGCTCAAGGACCGCCTCATGCGCGACTACAAGAACCTGCTGGTCGTCGAGCAGGTTCTGCCCGAGCGTGAGGGCGCGGCGCAGCGCGGGGTCGATCAGCACAAGCTCTCGCTGGTCGAGGCCTACGCGCAGTACTACGACGACGTGCGAGCCGCCGCGTTGCCGCCGGACCTGCGCGGAGCCTTCGAGCGGCTCTACGCCGAGGCGCAGCCTCTTGCCGACGAGGACGAGGGCGCGTTTGGTGACGCGCTCAAGGATGCTCTGGAGAGTGACCCGATCCCTGAGACTGACCCTGCGAGCCTGCCCGGATGAGACCGCTGAGGCTCGAGCTGAGCGGCTTCACCTGTTTTCGCGAACCGACCGAGGTCAACTTCGAGGAGCTTGAACTCTTTGCCATCTCGGGTGTCACCGGGGCGGGCAAGTCGACCCTGCTCGACGCCATTACCTACGCCCTCTACGGCGAAACGGCGCGCCTCGGTACCCGCGTGAGCGACACGCTTTTTAGCCCCAACCTCGACAAGCTGAGCGTGCGGCTCACCTTCAGTACAGGGTCCGACGTCTACCGCGTGGCCCGCGTGTCCGAGCGTAAGGGAAGCCGTGCCCCCAAAAACGAGACGCGGCTCGAGCGGCTCGGCGAGGGGGCGCAGTGGCGGCAGCTTCCCGAAAGCGAAAAGCTCAAGGACGCCGACCGCAAGCTTACCGAGATCGTGGGACTCGGTTACGACAACTTCACCCGCGCCGTGCTGCTGCCGCAGGGCGCGTTCGACCGCTTCTTGCACGCCAAAACGAGCGAGCGCACCGAACTTCTCACCGATCTGCTCGGGCTCTCGGTGACCAACGACATGCGGACCCATGCCGGACAGATCGCCCGTGAAGCTGAAGCGCGGGCGCGCAGCACCGAGGAACGGCTCGAGAGCGAGTATGCCGACGCCACGCCCGAGCGTCGCCGCGACCTAAACGCCGAGCGAACCCGCCTCAACGAGGAGCAGGCGGCGCTCGTTGCGGCCCGTCAGACGCTCACGGCACGGGTTCATGACCTCAAGGCTCTCGCGGCGCTCCTTGACGAACGGGCAGCGGTGCGGCAACAGCTTGCAGCCCTGAGTGAGCAGCAGGCGCGCATTGCGGCGGACCGGGTGCGGCTCCGGGCAGCGCAGGAAGCCGACGCGCTCCTGCCCTACCTGGAAGGGCTCGAGTCTCGCAGACAGGAGGTGGCGCGTCTCGAGTCCCAGCTGCGTCGGGTGCAGACGGAGATGGATCGCGCCGAGGAGGTTTTGGTGGAGGCGCAGCGGACGCTCGGCGTAGCGGAAGAGGCGGCAGGGAGACTCCCCGAGCTCTCCCTGCGGGCCGAAGCGCTCGCCGAGGCGCGCCCGCTCTTCGCGCAGTTGCGGGCGCGGCGGGGCGCGTTAGCGTGGGCGCAGGAGCCGCACGAGCCCTATAGCGACGCGGCCTGGGACGCGCTGCAGGCGCGGGCGCAGAGTCTCCCGGCGCTCGAGCGCGCCCGCAGCGACGCAACCGAGATGCAGATGCGCCTCAAGCTTGCCGAGGAGGCGCGTGAGGCTGCCCTGCAGGCCCACGCTCAGGCAGAGGAGGCTCTCAAAACTCTCGCCGAAACCGGCAAGCGCGCCAAGGAGCGCCGCGAACGCGCCGAAGCTCAGTACGCCGAAGCCGAGCGCGTCGCCCCCGCCGCTCGCTTGCGCCCGCACCTGCATGTAGGCGAGGCCTGCCCGGTCTGCGCGCAGGTCGTGACGGCTCTTCCGCCAGAGCTGCCGGGCAACCTCGAGGCTCTGCTCTCGGAGCGAGACGAGGCGATCAAAGCCCATAGCGCCCTGCAAGACCGCTTCCGCGAGGATAAAGGCACGCTCGGCACGCTCGAGAGTCGGGTGAGCGACCGAACTGAACAGTGTCGCCGCGCCTCCGAGGATTTAGAGCACCGACAAAGTATCCTCGCCGACCTCGCCGCGTCGCTTGGTAACGACGATCCGCAGCCCCTGCGCGCAGCCCTGCAGAGGAAACAGCGAGCCCTCCTCGCAGGGCTCGCTGCGCTCGTCTGGGAGAAGACCGGGGGGCGCGACCCGGAGGAGGCCCATGCCGAGCTGACGAAAAAACGCAGTACGCTCGAGGCCGCCCTCCGCAGTGCCCAAGGAGTGTTCACCGAGGCGCAGCGCACCGCCGACCGCCTGCGTAGCGACGTTGCGGGCGTGCACTCGCGCCTGTCGGACGCGCGCGCGGCCCAAGCCGAGGCCGAGCGCACGTTTACGGAACGTCTCGTCCAAACGGACTTCGAGGATGCAGTCGCCCTCCGCGCTGCGGCTCTGCCGCTCCAGCAACAGCGTGCCCTGGCCGAAGCCGCCGAACGCTACGCGCACGACCTCGAGGCCCTCACCCGGCAGGATGTCGCGCTCGAGGCACGGGTAGCGGGCCGGATCCTCGAACCCGGGGCCTTCGAGCGTGCCGAGGCCGATCAGCGCGAGACCGAAACGCGCCTGGGGGTGGTCCAGGGTCGCCTCGGTGCGCTGGCAGGGGAACTGGAACGGCTCGAGGTGCAGCTAGAGACGGCCAAGCGCCTCCGCGCCGAAAGGAGCAAGCTCGAGAAGACCTTCAGCCTCTACCACACCCTGAGCCGCGACCTCGCCCGCAACAATTTTCCTGCCTATATGGTCGAGCGCGTTCAGGACGACCTCGCCCAGCGCGCCTCGGACATTCTGCGGACTGTGACCGACAACCGCTACGACCTGTTTTTTCGTGAGGACGAGTACGTCGTGCTCGACGCCTGGACCGGGGCTGAGCGCAGTGCCCGGACGCTCTCCGGGGGCGAATCGTTTATCACCTCGCTGGCGCTGGCACTGGCGTTGTCCGACACGCTCGCGGGAAGCAAGACGCTGGGGGCGCTCTTTCTCGATGAGGGGTTTGGCACCCTCGACGCCGAGACCTTGGAAGCGGTTGCCCGGGTGCTTGAATCGCTTACCGACCACGGGCGGATGGTCGGCGTCATTACCCACGTCGCCGCGCTGACCGAAAGACTTCCGGCCCGGCTGCTGGTGCAAAAGGGCGTTGAGGGTTCGGTGGTGGCCTGGGAAAGCTAAGCCGACGGTTTTGGCCCGTGCTCGTGCCCGGTTCCGCCGTGCGACTGTTTCACTTAGCGTCCCTACCTGGGGTAAGCTTGCAAGGTGGACAAAACCGTGCTGGAGCGTTTCGGTCGGGATCCGACCGAGGCCAGGGTTAGGCTGGCGCATGAACTCTCGGCGTTCGCTGCGCTGCCGGAGCAGCTCTCGGACGTGTGGGCTGTACCGCTGCGTCCGGGCGCGTGGTCGCTCGCACAAACGACCGAGCATGTGCTGCGCGTCAATGTCTCCGTGAGCAAGGTGCTGCGTCTGCTCCGACAGGACGCGCCCCCGTCCCAAGGGAACCACACGCCGCTCGCTCGCGTCGGGGGGCGTGTGCAAGCTCCGGCGTTCTCTCTGCCCGGACCGCCGCGGCCTTGGGCCGCTCTGGAAGGGTCGTGGCTCGAGATGACCTCGCGGCTTCAGCGCGAGGCGGCGGCCTCCCGAGTGTGGCAGGGCCGCACCTGGGTTCATCCGTTCTTTGGTGACCTAGACGCGCTGGGCTGGCTCGCCTCGGCTTCGTTTCATATGGCCCACCACCGGAGGCAGCACTGCGTGAGCTAGGTCGTAAAGGGTCGGCGGGGGTCGCATCTAAAACTGGGAAACGGAGTGTATCTTCATCATGACGGAGTCGGACGAGCAGCTCGTGTCAAAAATGGCTGCGCGGGACGAGAGGGCGCTCGCCGAACTCTATCGGCGCTACGGCCCGTACCTGGCGGCCCTCTCGAGGCGCATGCTGCAAGACCGGGACGAGGTTCAGCAGTGCGTTCAGGATACGTTCTACCGGGCCTGGGAGGCGGCAAACCGCTTCGATCCCGCGCGCGCGAGCGTCAAAACGTGGCTGGCAACAATTGGTCACCGCGTTACAATTAACCGCTTACGGGGGAGGCGTCCGAACCCCTTGCCGCTCGAGGCCTGGGACGCACCCACACAGGCGACCGATCCGGTCGAACGCATTGGGCTCGAGCGGGCGGTCGCGGCACTTGAAACCGATGAGCGCGAACTCATCGAACTGGCTTTTTATCAGGGCCACTCGCATCAGGAACTCGCCGACCTGACCGGAAGGCCGCTCGGCAGCATCAAGAGTAAGTTGCGTGGCGCATTACATAAACTCCGTGACCGGTTGAGAGAGCGACCGGACGCAGGCGAAGGGGGAGGTGAGCACACATGACTGACGACCAACTGATCAGTTACGCGCTGGGCCACCTCACGCCTCAGGAGGAAGCGGCGGTCGAGCTTCACCTTCAGCGCACGCCGCAAGACGCGGCCAAAGTCGCGGGTTACCTGGAGGTATTAGCGGGCCTAGCCTTCGCGCTCGAGCCCGACGCGCTGCCGATCGGTGGGGAAGAGGCGCTGCTGGCGCGTATCCATAGCCCCGCACAAGGTGTCGCGCGGCCCCGCGTCGTCGTCTTGCCGGTCCCGGAACCGCAGGTCTCGAGGCTTCCTCGCCGTCCTCCCCGGTATTCGGGGTTGTGGAGCGTGCTCGCTGCCGCTGCGGTATTGGCACTCATCTATGTGGGTGTGCGCGTCGTCCCGACGACCGAACCGTTCCTGGCGTGGCAGCTGGACCGCTACGAGAGCCAGCCGGGTGCAGCCTCCTTCGTGCTCGAGGCGGCGGAGGGAGCGCGCGCGCTGGGAACCCTCGTGCAGTTGTCGAACGGGCGCGTGTATGTTTCGCTCGAGCGGCCCCCGGCTCCAGGACAGGTCTATCAGGCCTGGGACATCGCCGAGGCACCTGCCAGCATGGGCACTTTCAGTGGCCGCGACTACCTGAGCGACGCCGCTATTGCGCCGGGTCACACGTTCGGGCTGACGCTCGAGCCGCCGGGGGGGTCCCCACAACCTACGACGACGCCGGTCACGCTACTTGCCTTCCCTAACTAGGGTATAACAGAGCCAGCGCGCGCGTCATTCAGTTTTTCACGCTTTTCGAGGTGTTCAGGCATCTGTTTTTCTCTGCAGTGTGTAATTCTGTAACGAACGCTTACTCGGGCACCCTCGAGTGCCCAGATCAAGGAGTTGGACCGTGAAAACCTACTTGGCGCTTACTATACTGTTGACTTGGGGGGCGGCCTCGGCGCAGATGTCCGGGGGGATGTCTGGCGGAGCCATGGGCGGCATGATGTCTGGAGGGATGTCGGGCGGCATGTCAGGTGGTATGTCCGGCGGCATGATGGCCAGCTCGCTCGAGGTCGCCCTCACCGGAGATCAGGAGGTTCCGCCGGTCACTACCGAAGCAACAGGAAGTGCGACGGTAGCGCTTGCCGACGGAACCCTGACGATCACGGGTGAGTTCAGCGACCTGAGCAGTCCGCAGATTGGGGGCCACGTGCATATGGCTGCCGCCGGTGCAGCGGGGGGTGTCGTCTTTCCCCTTAATATCAGCGCCGACGCGGACGGTCTCAGCGGCGTCTTCAGCCTTTCAGCGCCCCTGACTCCTGAACAGGTCTCCGCCTATAGTGCGGGCGAACTCTATCTCAACATCCACTCGGAAGGGAATCCGGACGGCGAGCTTCGCGGTCAGATCGTTCCTGGTATGTAAAGAGCGCGACAAGCGTCGAAGGGGCGTCTTCGGACGCCCCTTTTTTGTGATAGAGAATTGCGGACCCCCATAATGATGAAGCGTCAGGGTTTGGACGTGGGCACGTCGCCTAGCTGCTTGATCTCCTCGATAAAGCGGTCGACCGAGTCGAAGTCGCGGTAGACGCTCAAGAAGCGGATATAGGCCACATCGTCGAGGCGCTTCAGGAATTTGAGCGCCTGAACGCCGATCTCCTCGGCCTGGACTTCGGGTGTCTGCACCTGATCTTCGAACGTGTAGGCAAATTCGCGCAGCTGCTTCTCGGTGATCGGGCGCTTGTTTGCGGCGATCCGCAACTTTTGCAGCAGTTTGTCCGGATTGAAAGCTTCCCGGCGGCCCGAGCGTTTGACGACCATGAGCGCCTCGAACTGGGCACGTTCATACGTCGTAAAGCGGCGACCGCAGATACTGCATTCGCGCCGTCGCCTTATCGCTGTGCCTTCGTCGCTCGGGCGCGAGTTGACCACGCGGGTATCGGCAGAGGAGCAGTAGGGGCAGTTCATGCGCTAGAAAGTGCGGTCCACGTCTTCCGGAGCCGAATCGGATGACTCGTCGTAGTCGTCCGCGTAGGGGTCGTCCCCGAAATCGTCGCTGAATTCGTCCTCGAGCTCACTGTCGAAGTCGTCCTGCTCGTCCTCGAGGTTCTCGCCCAGGGCGTCCGAACCGAGCCTGTCACTGTCGTAGAGGCTTGCCTCGAGGTCATCCTGGCGCACCGAACTGTCGAGGGCAGCCCGCACCTCGGGCAGGAGCGACTCGATGTCGTTGGGGGGCGGAGGCAGCGTAACGTACAGCCGCTGCCCGCTGAGACCGTTGGCACGTGAGCCCATATAGAGCACGTTGGCCACGAGCGCCGCGTCGTGTTTGGGGTCCGAAGCGGAGCGCGAGGGCACGGCTACGTTGACGCTCAGATTGGTATAGCGTGTTTCGAAGCCTGCGGCGAGGCGGGTGAGTGCCCCGCGCACGGCGATCATGTGGGGTTCGTTGGCAGCCTTGGGCGGCGAGACCACCACCACCCACGCCTCGTCGAGGAGCCGGGCCGACGCCTTCAGGACCATAAACGTACTTTTGAGGTTCTCGTCGAGGAGTTCGCTGAATTCGCCCTCGGCGAGGTCGTTGAAAGGTGTATTGCTCTCGACCGAGGCGACGTGAACGACGCCCGAAAGGTCGCCGAAAATCTCGAAAATTTTGTTGAAAGTGTTTCTCACGTCGAGAGCGACCGACATGTCGGCCTGAATGGGGATTGCTTGACCGCCCAACTCTTCGATTTCGGCCGCAGTCTTCGACGCGAGGGTCACGTCCCGGTCGGCGCAGACCACGTCGTAATCGGCCTGCCCGAAGGCGAGCGCGACCGCGCGACCAAATCCCTGCCCTACATTTGTTACCAAGACTACACTTACGCTCATGTCGGCCTAGCATACCCTCTTTTGCGCGTGCAAGTCGCATCCTGTTTCTCATCTGCGTGGTTAGAATGGGCTAATGAATGTGTGGAATCCATGGCACTAGAGCGCTGGTTTCGTCGCAAGCGCCCGACGCGCAGCGATGACGACAATAGTCCGGCGGGGCTCTGGCTGAAGTGCGACAACTGCAGCGCCCAGATCTACCGCAAGGATCTCGAGGAAAACCTCTACCTCTGCACCGAGTGTGGTCACCATTACCACATGCCCGCCGACGCCCGCGTCGCCATGCTCGCCGACGAAGGTACCTTTGAGCTGTGGTCGGGCGGTATCCGTTCGACCAACCCACTCGCGTTCGAGGATACCCAGACCTATAAGGACCGGCTCGAGCGCGCCGCCGAGCGGCAAAAGCGCCCGGACGCCGTTATCACGGGAGCCGCGACCCTCGGCGGGGAACCCGTCGCGCTCGCGGTCCTCGACTTCTTCTTTCAGGGTGGTTCGATGGGCTCGGTGGTCGGTGAAGAGGTTGCCCGGGCTGCCGAACGCGCCGCGCAGGAGGGCCGCGCCTTCGTGACCGTAACGGCCTCGGGGGGAGCGCGGATGCAGGAGGGTGCACTCTCGCTCATGCAGATGGCCAAAACGACGATGGCGCTCGAGACCCTCGCGCAGGTCAAGCTGCCTTTCATCAGCGTCCTGACCGACCCGACCACCGGAGGCGTCACCGCCAGCTTCGCGACGCTCGGTGACATCATCGTTTCCGAACCCAAGGCGCTCATTTCGTTTGCAGGGCCGCGCGTTATCCAGCAGACCATCAAGCAGGATCTGCCGCCTGGTTTTCAGCGTGCTGAATTTCTGCTTGGTCGCGGCATGCTGGACGACGTACTGCCCAGAAATGAACTCAAGGAGCGACTCGCGCTTTACCTGCGGCTCCTGCGCAACCGTCCGCAGATCGACGCGGAGCCTGTTGCTGTAGGGGGTGAGGCCAGTGGCGTTGCCGTTTGAAAAACCCATCGACGATCTCGAGGCGCGAATCGATGACATGCGCGCTTATGCCAGCGAGCAAAAAATCGACCTGTCGGAAGAGATCGGTCTTTTGGAGGGGCGGCTCGCGAAGCTGCAGTACGAGATCTTCTCCAACCTGACGCGCTGGCAGCGCGTTCAGGTTGCCCGCGCCCCCGGTCGACCGACCGCGCTCGACTACGTGCACACCATCTTCGAGAGTTTTACCGAGCTTCACGGGGATCGCACGCTCGGTGACGACAGCGCCATCGTCACCGGGCTTGGCGTCCTGGGTGGGCACACTGTCGTTTTTATCGGGCAGCAAAAAGGGCGGGACACCAAGGAAAATATCGGGCGTAACTTTGGCATGGCGCACCCTTCTGGCTACCGCAAGGCCATGCGTATGTTCGACCTCGCAGACAAGTTCACGCTGCCGCTCGTCACACTTATCGACACGCCCGGCGCCTATCCGGGTGTAGCTGCCGAGGAGCAGGGGCAAGCCTGGGTCATCGCCGAGAGTATCCAGCGTATGAGCCTGCTCAAGGTCCCGGCGGTTGCGCTCGTCATCGGTGAGGGCGGCTCGGGTGGCGCGCTCGCAGTCGGGGTCGCCAACCGTGTTCTTATTCTGGAAAACGCCGTCTATTCGGTGATCAGCCCGGAGTCGTGTGCGGCGATCCTCTGGCGCGACGCGTCGCAGGCTCCCAAGGCTGCCGAAGCTTTGAAGCTGACCGCTAACGACCTGCTCGAGCTCGGTATCGTCGACGGCGTTATCGCTGAGCCCATCGGCGGCGCGCACCGCTATCCGGAAAAAGCCATGCAGGCGGTGGCTGAAAGGCTCAAGGAAGAGCTGCACGTCCTCTCGAGCTACACAGAAGCCGAACTCGTGGCGCAGCGGCATGAACGCTTTCGGAACCTGGGCCGCTTCGAGCCGGTCGCAGCGGGCTGACGAAGACCCAGACCGTCGGCCGCCCGGACGATGCACGGCAAACCGTAGGGCGGATTTACAGAAGCGACGCGCTTCCGGAGGTAGAATCACTCGGCGCAAGGGTCGCGTTCAAACGCTACCCGGCGTCGGGGCATCGGCGAAGTGCCTTTGTCTACCGTGCTTCCTTTGCGCGAAAGCGCTGTCGGGGTCTTGCTGAACCCTCAAGTCTCGGAGTATCGCGTTGAAAACCCTCTCGATTGTTTTAACGGCCTTTTTGGGTGTGCTCTTGAGCGCACTCGTGTTGTCGGCCTGCTCGTCTGCGCCCGGATCGGGTTGGACGGCTTCTCAGCGGGGTGTGATCGCCTCACTTTCGCTGGAGCAGTTGCCTCCGCTTCCCCCGAGCCCGTCGAACGCTTACGCCGACACCAAGGACGCCGCCAATCTGGGCCACGCACTTTTTTTCGAGACGCGCCTGAGCAGTAATGGCGAAGTTTCTTGCGCGACGTGCCACGACCCGGCGAAGGATTTTACTGACGGACTGGCGCTCGCACAGGGCGTGGGCGTCATGAACCGAAAAACGCCGACGCCGGTCGGGACTGCCTATAACACATGGTTTTTCTGGGACGGGCGCAAGGACAGCCTCTGGTCGCAGGCGCTTGGCCCGCTCGAGCGGGCTGTCGAGCACGACTTCACCCGTGGTGAGGTGGCGCAGGTCGTGGCAAGCCGTTACCGGGAGGCTTATGAAACTGTGTTCGGCGCACTACCCGACCTTGGGGATAAGGCCCGCTTTCCATCTCATGCGGGACCTCTTGGCGACAGCGCGGCGCAGACCGCGTGGGTGGGGATGGCGGTAGCAGACCGCGACGCGGTAACCCGTGTGTTCGTCAACGTCGGCAAGGCTATCGAAGCCTACGAGCGGGAGCTTGTCCCCCCGCCTAGCCGCTTCGACGCATACGCCGAAGCCGTCGCGAACGGTGATCCTGCTGGTGGTGGAGTGCTGAACCCGGACGAAATGGCGGGTTTGAGACTCTTTATCGGGGAAGCCGGCTGCGTGGCGTGCCACAGTGGCCCTCGCCTGACCGATGATGGTTTTCACAATACGGGGGTACCCGCTGTGCCGGGTTTGCCCGAGGATTTGGGTCGGGCGGCTGGCATTGTCGAACTCAGAGAGGACGAGTTCAACTGTTTGGGCCCGTACAGTGACGCGTTACCCTCCGAATGTAAGTCGCTCGCACGCCTGCCCAAGGACGGAAGTGGCCTCGAGCGCGCCTACAAGGTGCCGTCCCTGCGCAACGTCGCCTCGCACGCGCCCTATATGCACGCCGGACAGTTCGCCACGCTCGGCGAGGTGCTCGAGCACTACCGCACTGCCCCCGCCGCGCCGAGCGGTACGAACGAACTGTCCCCACTCGAGCTGACCGACGGGCAACTCGCGCAACTCGAGGCGTTTCTTGGAACGCTGAGTAGCGAACGCTGAATACACATACCAAGTTCCAGATGCCTAATGCCGGACGGTAAACGGCGTAGGCTTACAAAAACGGTTTCTGTCTCGACCTTGAGGCACACACGAAAGGGATCCATCTTGAAACGCTCTCTCTTGACGCTTATGCTCCTCGTCCTGCCCGCTTGCGCCGGCCCGACCGACACGACCGATCCGACACCCAACCCGACCTACGCACGCTGCCCGGACACGATCGTTATCGAGGACTTTCAGTTCAAGCCTGCGCAGTGCAGCGCAGCACCCGGTACGACCCTGACCTTCGTCAACCGAGACCTCATGACCCATACGGCGACGACAACCAGCGCTGCGCCCGCGCCGTTCGACACCGAGGTGCTCGACACCGACGATGCAGCGCAAGTCACACTGACCGAAGTGGGAACCTATCCGTACTACTGCACGACGCATCCGGACATGACAGCGACTATCGTCGTCGAGTAGTGCCCCGTAACGCGGTGTCTTGCAAGTAGTTGACCAGATGTGTAAACATTAGGGGCTTGAATGCTTCTGGAGGATTGTTATGGCAGATTACGCACACCCCGAAGTCCTGGTCACCACCGACTGGGTCGCTGAGCACGGCAACGATGCTAATGTTCGTCTTGTCGAGGTCAACGAGGACGTCCTTCTCTACGACACCGGCCACATTGCCGGGGCCGTCAAGATCGACTGGCTTAATGATCTCTGGGACGACACGATCCGCGAATTCATCCAGCCGGATGAACTCGCTGAACTCTTCGGTCGCCTGGGTATTACCAACGACACGACCCTTGTTCTCTACGGTGACAAGAACAACTGGTGGGCCTCCTACGCCTTCTGGTTTTTCTCCTATAGCGGTCACCAGAACCTGAAGCTGATGAACGGGGGCCGGGCCAAGTGGGTCGCGGAAAATCGCGCCCTGACCACCGAACCGACGGCGGTCGAGGCGGCTTCTTACACGCCTGGGCAGCGTAACCCCGCCCTCCGCGCCTTCAAAGACGACGTACTCAAGCACCTCGAGAAAGTCTCGGCGGGGGAGGGTGCGCTCGTCGACGTGCGGAGTCCTGGCGAATTCAAGGGAGACGTCACGCACATGCCCGACTACCCTCAGGAAGGCGTGCTGCGCGGCGGTCACATCCCGGGTGCCCAGAGCATCCCCTGGGCGCAGGCTGTGGCTGAGGACGGTACCTTCAAAAGTGCCGCCGACCTGAAGGCACTCTACGAACCCAAGGGCGTCACGGGCGACAAGGAGATCATCGCCTACTGCCGCATCGCCGAGCGGTCCTCGCACTCGTGGTTCGTGCTCAAGTACCTGCTGGGCTACGACAACGTCAAGAACTACGACGGCTCCTGGACCGAATGGGGAAATAGCGTTGGAGTACCTATCGAAAAGGGTGAAGCCAAGTCGGCCTAGGTGCATGAGCGACTGAATTGAGGTCGGGCCTGGGCTCGACCTCTTTTTGTTGAAGCGGCTCCTGTCTGCTGATTCAAGAAACCGATGCTTAGGGTGCAGCGCTGGTGTAGCCCTGTGCCGGGGGCAAAGGTGCCTAAAGGCTCGAGCCCTTGCCGATACGCGTTTTCTTATAGGCTTGGCTGCCCTGTCTTATCAAAAGTCGTCTGGTACGGGATAATTTCCCTTTATCCGGGTCTGCGCTCATGTTAGACTTCGTCTGCTTCAAAAGCAACAATTCAGGAGGTTGGTGTGCTGAAAACACGCAAAGCGACATTCACACTGTGGGCTGCTACGCTCCTCATTCTCGTACTCGGTGCAGTAGCCTGGGGTGCGAGCAGCGGAGGTGCCGAGAGCGACACCGGAACGGTTTACAGGCTGTCGGCGATCTATCCCAAGACAGCGGACAGCACTTTCGATATGGATTACTACATGGCCACCCATATCCCGCTCGTCGAGGAGCTCTTTCAGCCGCTCAGCGTCGAGGTCAATGTGGGTGTGGCGGGAGCCGAGGAAGGTTCGGAACCCCCCTACGCGGTCATGACGGACATCACTTTCGCGACGCTCGAGGACCTGCAAAACGCCGTTGCCACGCACGGCCCCGAGGTTATCGGCGATATCCCGAACTTTACCAACGTCGACGCGCAGCTGCAGATCAACAGCAGCACCGATACCGAGTAACCTAAGCCAAAGCGTCAGACCAAACAGCCCCGCGACGATCTCGCGGGGCTTCTTTTTGAATTACTTCAGCGTGAACTACTTCAGCGTTTTGAGCAACGAGGATACATTGATGGTCCGCGCTTTGTCCTGCACCTCGCCCTGATAGGTGTCGTAGAGGTTCTTGCCCGCCTCGAGCTGCTTTTGGAAGACCTCGCGCACGTCCGCCATTGCCAGTTTGCGCCCGCCCGCGTAGTAGCGCCTTGCTGCCTGACCGAGGGCGTAGGTCGTGGCAAAGCTCATGGCGGCCCCGGTGGCGGCGCTCGCGACGCGCCCGGCTGCTTTGCCTCCAGCGCGCTTGGCGAGACCCCCGAAGAGCTTGCGCAACTGCCCCTCGACCGCCTGCGAGGTCATCCCGACCCCGGCGATCGCCAGAAACTCCTTGAGGTGTTCGCGTCCGAGACTGTAGCCGTAGACCTGACCGATCTGATAGACCAGGCGCAGCTGCAGCGGCATGATAGCAACCGTTGCCAACGTCTGGGGTAGCAGCTCGAGCCCACCATTCAGAATGGCCGCATTGAGGATGAGCCGGTCGAGGTCCTGAGCTTGAGTGTCCGGGTTGTCTGCCTGTGGGGCAGGGATTTCGACCGGAAGCGTCGCGAGCGTTTCGGCTTCACGGGTCACGGCCTCAGCCTCGGCCGGGGGCAGTTCGAGCGCGACGCGCAAGCGCTCGAGAAAGGCTGCCTCGGCTGCGTTGGTCTGCCCGTCGGCGTCGCAGACGCTCAAAGCCATCTCGAAGGCGAAGTGCCGGAGCGCCGGCGTCGTGAGGGCCCGCGCCTCCTGCTCGAGGGTAGTCTCCCCGAGGATGACGCGGTGATAGAGGGCCGCAGACTTGACGCCGCCCAGACTGTCGAACACGTCGCGCAGCTGCGCCTGTTCCGCGTCGCTCTTGCTGTTGTCGGCGAAGGCTGCGAGGAGGCAGAGAGCGCCGATAGCGTCGGTGGCCTCTGGCGTAAGGGTGGGTGTCGTCAAATCGCTCATGCTTGATTATGGCAGGCCCTTCTAAAGACTTCGTGAAGAGGGGCGCTATACTCCAGTGTATGACCCATGCGACGCAAACCGCCGACGTCCTGGTAATCGGGGCGGGCATTATCGGCTGCGCCTGCGCCTTTCGGCTTGCCGAGCGAGGGTTACGCGTGGTGGTGCTCGAGCAGAGCGCCGAACTCGGCGCGGGCTCGACCGGACGCAGCGGTGCTGGCGTGCGGGTTCAGTTTTCCGAAGAAGTCAACGTCCGGTTGTCGTGGGAGAGCATTCAGGAGTACCGGGATTTCTCCGCGCTTTACGGCAGGCCGAGCGGCTATGTGCCCAACGGTTACCTCTTTTTAGTCCCCGAACAAGGCTGGGACGTCCATGAACGCGGCGTCGCCGTACAGCGGCGCGTCGGGGCGCCCACCGAAATCCTTACGCCCACTGAGGCGCAAGATCTTGTCCCGTTCGTGCCGGACGGGGTGTACAGCTGTACTTATGGTCCCGCCGACGGCTACATCGACCCGCTTTTGGTGCTGGGGGGCTACCGGGCCGAGGCGGAGGCCCGTGGTGCAAATCTTTATACCGACTGCCCTGCTGTAGAGATCAGGCGGCGTGGCGATGTGTGGCGGGTCGTCACGCCCGTACACACCTTCGAAGCCCCCTTTATCGTGAACGCTGCCGGAGCGTGGTCCGGGGCGGTGGCGGCACTCGCGAGGCTCGAGGTACCTGTCGCGCCTCTCAAGCGCTGCGTCTACCGGACCGTGAACGGAAATAGTGCTCGCTCTTACCCGCTAACCATTGACGTCGCGAGTAACTTCTGGCTCCGTGGTCACGACGATACGGTAATTTTTACCATCAGCCGGACCTCGCAGCTGCCCGGCTGGGACGACGGCATGGACTGGGACTGGCTCGAGACGGTGCAGGCGGTGGGCGCAGCGCGGTTTCCCTGGTTGACGCGCCTCGAGATCGACCGCGACCGCAGCTTTTGGGGCTATTACGAGATGACGCCGGACGGCAGCCCGGTCCTGGGCCTCATGCCCGACGTACCGGGTTGGCTCAACGCTTGCGGATTTTCCGGACACGGTGTGCAGCAGGCAGCAGCGGTAGGTCGCGTGATCGCCGCACTGGCGCTAGGTGACGTGCCCTTTGTCGACGTGTCGGCGCTAGGAATCGACCGCTTTGCGCGTCCGTTGGGCAGTCTCGAGCGTCACATCGTGTGACAGACAGGGCCGTCTTTTCCGCTGAAGATTTGCCCCAACTACTACCGTATTACGAAAAAACCCCGCGTTAGGGCGGGGTATCTTGCTGCCGTTATAGGCAGTGTTTCTCTTGGTGGAGCTGAGGGGATTCGAACCCCTGACCTCGTGAGTGCGATTCACGCGCGCTCCCAACTGCGCCACAGCCCCGTGATCGGCGGGTGCCTGGACTATGCTTGCGCTCAGTCTCGAGCGCGTCCCAGCACCCAAGACTCTACCACACACGCCCGTCCTGTAAAGGCCCTGCGAGACGAGCCCTTGGGACGACACTCCGCGCCACAGATTCATGATGCAAACGCGGTGGTCGCCCATGATCCATAAGAGAGACTTATCTGTTCGGCCTTTCGGCTAATCTTTGCGATCCCGGCATCCTCGATTTTTACGCTGAAAGCGGCCGCGTCGAATTCGAGGACAGTCCGTTGCCCATGCAGTTTTGAGACGTTCTGGGCAACGATGTTGCGTCACCTGTCGATTGTCAACACCATTCCCGACCTGTGTTTCATGAGATGTCGGGGGTTCATGAGTGCTCCGGTCTAAATTATGCTGCTAACAAGGAGTTTCAATGCCCGAATATTACTTGAAGCAGGAGCCGGACGCCCATGGCTTTTATGAGATGCATCATATCCTCTGCCCGTACCTCGAGACGGTCGATCTAGACGCGTTTGTCTACGTGGGGCGCTTTAACAGTTGCCATAAGGCTCTTGCAGCCGCAAAAGTGATTTACGAGAATGCGGACGGCTGCCGGCGCTGCGCGAGTTCGTGTCACACCGATCGGACAGAGTTGGACATCTAGGCTTGGCGACGCGAGGTCCACTACCCCCGCAGGGGAGGTCGCGGGGCGCTTTCCGGGCGCTTCGGCGCGCTTTGTCGCGAAGCTGCCGGGACTCTTCGGGCGTAAATCTCACTTAGGGCTTTGCTATAGTGACGGCTGTGAAGGGTATGAAAGTCTTTCAGGGCATATTTCTGGGTTTATTGACGCTTGTTCTCTCGGTCGTGGCGCTGCTTGGTGCCTCGGCGTTCAAGTGGGCGAGTGAGTTACCGCCCATCTCCGAAGTAGAAAAGCTCGAGTACACGGCGACCTCGCAACTCTTCGATGTAAACGGTCGGATCATCGGGGAGATTCAACCCGTTTCGGGTATAGGGGGCGGAACCACCAACCGCACCGTCGTAACCCTCGACAAAGTCGCTCCCCCGGTTCTCTGGGCCATCGTTTCTTCGGAAGACGACCAGTTTTTCCGGCACTACGGCTTCGACGCCCTCGCGCTCCTGAAGGCCACCTACGAGGAGTTTCTGGGGAGTGGCGGGCGTGGGGGTTCGACCTTGACCACGCAGGTCGTCAAAAATACGCTTCTGGTCAACATTGCCGACGAGCGCAACCTCGAGCGCAAGTTCAAGGAGATGATTCTTGCGGTCGAACTCGAGCGCCGCCTGACCAAGGCCGAAATCTTGCAGCAATATCTCAACGTCGTCTACTGGGGCAAGAACTTCTACGGAATCTACGCCGCTTCGCAGGCCTACTTCCAGAAAACGCCGCTCGAGCTGACCCTCGCTGAAGGGCTCTACCTTGCCCGGCTGCTACCCGCGCCCGAAACGAACTACGAGGACTTCACCTCGACGCGCCGGGCGATGAAGGTAGTGCTCGGGAATATGGTCGAACGTGGCGTTATTTCGCAAGCGGCGGCCGATAGGGCGTGGCAGGAGCCTCTCGAGCCGACCGGCTGGCGCGTGCGCTACAACGCTCAGGGCGAAATGATCGGAAAGCCCGTCCGAACCGCCGAGGAGCCGCGTGTATCGGGTACCGTGACCTCGGATCTCAATCGGCACGTGGCATTCGCCGTTCGCAACGAGATCGAGCAGCTTTTTCCGGGACAACTCTTCCGCGCAGGGGGCTTTCGCATCTACACCACGATCGACTCGGGAGCACAAGAAGCTGCCAATCTAGTGGCCCGGGACGACCAGGGCTACCTGCCGGACGGAGCACAGATGGCTCTCGTCAGCATCGACCCCAAGACCGGCGGGATTCTCTCGATGGTCGGGGGCCGCCTAGACGACGCGGGTGGGAGCGGCGATACCTTTAATCGTGCCACGAGCGCGCGCCGTCAACCGGGTTCTTCGTTCAAGCCTATCGTAGTCGCAACGGCGCTCGAGGAGGGAGGCTATACCCAGGCCAGCCTCATCTCGGATGTTCAGACGACCTTTGCAGCACCTGGACAGGCGACCTGGACGCCGCGTAACCACGACGAAAGCTTCGACGGCCTCAAGACCCTGAGAAGCCACCTTGATCGGTCGCGCAACATCCCGATGGTCAAACTCGTCGAGGCCGTGACGCCCGAAGCAGTCGTCGAACGGGCCTCACAGCTCGGCTACGATGATCTTCAGGCGGTTCCGGCTATTGCGCTCGGCTCGTTCGAGGTCACGCCGGAAGATCACGCGGCGGCGCTGGCAGCTTTTGCCAACGGCGGTACCTACATCGAGCCTCACCTTATCGAGCGCGTGACCGACGCCGATGGCAATGTGCTCTATCAGGCCGAGCCTCGCCACACGAAAGTCTGGAGCGAGCGGACGGCTTATCTCCTCCTCGACCTACTACGGGGCAACGTGACCGACCGCGATCCCTACGGACTCTCCAACCGCGCCGTGCTGGACGGGCGCTGGGTCGGGGGCAAGACTGGGACTACCAACGACGAGCGCGACATCTGGTTCGTGGGTGTGACCCCAGAAGCGGTATCGGCGGTTTGGATGGGCTACGACGACGCCCGCAGTCTGCCACAGACCATGAACGGCGACGTCGTGGTCAACTCGTCGCGGCAGCCCGTATGGATCTGGCGCGACTACGCCGAGCGGGCGCTCGCGGGAAAACCTGCCGAAACGTTCGCAGCTCCTAAGGACATCGTGTTCAGGAAAGTGGACCTGCAGACCGGTGTGCCGAGCGCGCAGGGTACGCGACTGGCCTTTGTGGAGGGGACTGAACCGGGAGCGCGAGGTCAGCAGGTGGCGAGCTATCTGAATATCACTATCCCGATCGACACGCGTACCGATGCGCGGGCGACAGCCGAAACGCCGCAGGAATACATCGAGTGGCGCGAAATCAGCCCGAGCGACGTGCAGCGTTACACCAAGCCGCTCCCGCTGGCCCAGAACGCCACACAAGTTTTTACGGGCGGACAGCCCTTTCCGGCTGGAACGGCGAGTGCTGCCGGGACCACGACGAGTAGCCAGGGTGTCCCCGACGGAACCCAGGTCCCCGGGCAAACGGACCAGACGGGACAAACCACAGACGAAGAGGACGGCGTCGGTTGGCTCGACTGGGGCAATTAGCGTGACCGACCCTCGGGAGTTTTGTAGAGGCTGCTCGAGAACCCGTGTGCTCTACCTCTCGGTCTGATCGGAGGGAGTATGACCCTTGTGGTCATTGCGACGGACGCAAACCTGTCGAAGGCCGAGGCTAAGCTGAGAGCGCCTGTGTCGGTATTGCACGAGGAGCGCGGCCCTCGCACCCCCCGGGGGCGGGAATTGCGACGCTTGGGCTGAATACAGGGTCGGGTGGTGCCGCCTCGGTTCCTGTTGGCCGCCGTTCAGGAGGTCGTCGCAGCGTCTATCCTGAGCGGTGCGCGCTTCGGCAGCTCCCTGACGGCGCATATGGCGTCGGGTAACGGGCTGGGTAACAGCCGACCTGCCGCCTGACCCTTACGTGGCATGATTGACGGATGAACGTAGGCGTCCTCGCCCTGCAAGGGGCTTTTCGTGAACACAGGCAGGCCCTCGAGCGGCTCGGCGCAACCGTCCGCGAAGTGCGCCTGCCGAGTCACCTGGGGGGTCTGGACGGCATTGTCATCCCCGGGGGTGAATCCACTACCATCACCAAGCTCATGGGCCTCTACGGGCTCGACACTGCGCTGCGCGACTTTCGCGCGGCGGGAGGCGCGATCTGGGGGACGTGTGCGGGAGCCATCGCTATCGCCAACGAGATCGACGGACAGCCCCAGCAGCCGCACCTTGGTCTCATCCCTTTGCAGGTCGCACGAAACGACTACGGGCGGCAGGTGGCCTCTTTCGAGACCGACCTCGAGGTTATGGGTTTCACATCCCCTTTTCGCGCAGTTTTTATCCGTGCTCCGCGCATAACGGGTGTAGGGGAGGGAGTTGTAGTCTGGGCTCGGTACGGGGACGATCCCGTTATGGTGCGCGCCGGAAAGGTCATGGCGACTGTGTTTCACCCCGAACTCTCTGGCGACGACCGCGTGCACGCAAGGTTTCTCGAGCTTGCCGCCTGCAGCGAAAGTATCACGGTTTAGGTTCATCGTCGCCAAACGAGCCCCGAAGTCTTGGTATAGTGCATTTTGCTTGCGCTTTTCGCGCTAGAGCCTACACCCGAAGTGGATTCAAGGAGTGCTATGAAGTATTACCAGATGCCCACAGGCAGCGACGTGCCGGACGTTCTCAACGCCGTTATCGAAGTGCCTAAGAACTCGTCGAACAAGTACGAGTATGACGCCGAGTACGACGTGATGCGCCTCGACCGTGTGCTCTATAGCGCCATGCACTACCCTGGCGACTACGGCTTTATCCCGAGTACCCTGGCCGAAGACGGCGACCCGCTCGACGTGGTGGTGCTTATTGGCGTGCCCTCGCACCCTGGCGTGGTCCTGGACGTGCGCCCGCTCGGGTTTTTGGAGATGACCGACGACAAGGGGCGCGATCAGAAGATTCTGGCGGTTCCCGTCAACGACCCGCGTTTCAAGCAGCACACGTCGCTCAAGGATGTGGGCGAGCACTACTTGAAAGAGATCGCCAACTTTTTCGAGAACTATAAGGTGCTCGAG
>JBMDWS010000289.1:0-10819 GCA_048594695.1 Truepera sp.
CCGGAGTCACGCCCGCGCAGGCGCTCAAACACCCGAACTGGGCGATGGGGTCCAAAATAACCATCGACTCGGCGACGCTCTTCAACAAGGGGCTCGAGGTGCTCGAGTCGCACTTTTTTGTCGAGCTGCCCCTCGAGCGGATCGAAGTGGTCATTCACCCGCAATCGCTGGTCCACAGCCTCGTGCGCTTTCGGGATGGCAACTATAAAGCGCAGATCGGCTCGCACGACATGCGCCTGCCCATCCAGGTCGCGCTCACCGCGCCGGAGCGTCCTGCCACGCCGCTGGCACCGCTCCCGCTCACAGGTACCTGGGAGTTCAGCCCACCCGACCTGACGCGCTTTCCCTGTCTGGCGCTCGCGTATGAGGCGGGGCGAATGGGCGGCACGGCGCCCGCCGTCCTCAACGCTGCCGACGAGGTGGCGGTCGCCGCCTTTATGGATGGACAGATCGGTTTCATGGACATTCCGAAGGCGCTCGAGTACGCCCTCGCTGCCGTGCCACCCAGCGAGCTGACCTGGGAGAGCATCAGTGAAGCCGACAGCGCAGCGCGGCGGGTCGTCCGGGAGCGCTTTGCGCTGGAGGCGAGTGTTTAGGAATCTCATGGCCCCTGACAGGCCCTCATGCCGACGCCTGCCATACTGGTAGCATGATTCTTTTTTCGTGTTCGGGAGGCCGACCGTGCTCCTAACGCTCATCGTATTTCTCCTCATCCTGACGGTGTCGGTGGTGATTCACGAGCTGGCTCACTACTTCAACGCGCGCAGCGTGGGCGTCCCGGTGCGCGCGTTTAGTGTCGGCTTTGGCCCGGTCCTGTGGCGCAAACGGTGGCGCGGGACCGAATGGCGCGTCTCGGCGCTGCCGCTCGGGGGCTATGTGGACCTCGAGGGCATGGCCCCGGAAGTCGGTGAGGACGGGGTGTCCCGCTATCCCAAAACCGGCTTCGTCACCAAAACCTTCTGGCAAAAAACCTGGGTGCTGATCGGCGGGGTCATCGCCAACTTCATCCTGGCGGTGCTGCTCTTGGCGGGTGTGGTTACAGGCGCACCTAACTCGTCCGCGAGAAGCCTCATCACGGGCGCTGTGCCGCAGATGTCCGGGGCCGTCATCGAGCGCACTGAACCGGGCAGTCCGGCGGAACGGCTGGGACTGCAGGCAGGCGACAGGGTCGTCGCGATCAACGGGATCCGCAATCCCAATCCGGATCAGGTGACCGAGGCCATCATGACCGGGACGACCCTCAATCTGCTCGTTGCGCGGGACGGAGGGCAGCTTCGGCTCGAGCGCGCCTGGCCCCCGGAAAATAGCGGGGGTGCACCGAAACTGGGTGTCTATCTCGCGCCGGTCAGCATCGGAAGCTTACCTCCGGTGCCGTTCGGGACGGCGCTCGTGCAGACGACGGGTTTCCTTTTGCGGGTCGTGCCCGAATCGGTCACGGGAATTTTTCGGGCTTTCGGAAATACATTTACCGGGCAGCGTAGCCCGGAGGTCGCGGGGCCAGTCGGCATGGTGCGCCTGACCGGGCAAGCAGTCCAGAGCGGCTGGATTTCCGTCCTGACCTTCGCCGGGCTTATCAACTTCTCACTCGCGGTGTTCAATCTGCTGCCCATTCCCGGCCTCGACGGCGGGCGTATCCTGCTGGCGGCGGTTACGGCGCTGCGCGGGAAACCCTTCAAACCGGGCCAGGAGGAGTTCGTCAACTTCCTGGGTCTGGCGCTGCTCATGCTGTTTGTACTGCTTATAAGCTTTGGGGAGATCGGCGACCTCATCCGGCGCTAGGGGCGCCCTGCACCTGATACGCTGTGCCCGTGCCGAGTTGCGCTGTTCTGATCCCCGCCTATAACGAGTCCGGTCACGTCGCGCAGGTCGTGCGGGTCGCGCTGGCCGCCTTTGCTACTGTGCTTGTCGTCGACGACGGCTCGAGTGACGCCACGGCCGACGTTGCGAAAGAGGCCGGGGCGCGTGTTCTAAGTCTGCCCGAAAACCGGGGGAAAGGTGGCGCGGTCTACGCGGGCGCCTCGTACCTCGGTTCGGATGTGGTCGTGCTCCTCGACGCCGACCTGACCGGGTTGACGCCTGAGCATGTCCGTGCTCTTGCCGAGCCGGTGCTGGCGGGCCGCGCCGTCATGACGCGTGGGGTCTTCGCGGGTGGCCGCTGGCGCACGACGGCGGCGCAGCGCCTCACGCCGCAGCTCAACGGGCAGCGGGGGATGGTGCGGCAGTGCCTCCTCGAGGTCGAGGGGCTAGCGACGAGCCGCTACGGCATCGAGATCGCCATCACCGAACACGCCCGGCGCGAGCGCTGGGCACTTCTCGATGTTCCCCTCCGGGATGTGTCGCAGATCATGAAAGAGGAGAAGCGTGGCTTCTGGCGAGGTGTGAGCGTGCGGCTCGGCATGTACCGCGACATCTTTTTAGAATTGTTTCGCAACTGGGCGCGGCGAGATTAGGTTGCGTCACGGTTTCCCAGAGCTTTGGGCCACGTTAGACTGACGCCATGCTTTCGGTTCAAACCCTGACGGTTGGTCCCCTACAAGAAAACTGCTATCTGCTGCGAGACACCGGTACGGGGCAGGCAGTTCTCGTCGATCCCGGTGACGAGGCCGAGCGCCTGCTTGGGGCGCTCGGGCAAGATACGCTGACGGCGATCTGGCTCACGCACGCGCATTTCGATCACGTCGGGGCGCTCGCTGCGGTCTATCGTCAGTCTCCGGCGCCCGTTTATCTCCATCCGGAGGACGATGTGCTGCTTGCCAACGCGGCAGCGGGCGCGGCCATGTTCGGGCAGGCCCTCGAGCAGCCCCAAGTGCCGACGTTGCCCCTCGAGCCGGGGCAAACCTTACGCTTCGGTGCCCACGACGCTACCTGCCTCTTTACCCCCGGTCACGCGCCGGGGCATATGGCGTTTTATTTTGCCGCGTCCAGCCTGGTACTAGCCGGGGACGCGCTCTTCCGTGGCTCGGTCGGGCGCACCGACTTGCCGGGGGGTAACGGGCCGCAGCTCCTGAAGAGTATCCGCCAGGAGCTTTTGACCTTGCCCGACGAGACCCGCGTTCTGCCCGGTCATGGACCCGAAACCACGATCGGCTACGAGCGGCGCACCAACCCTTTTCTGGCCTCGCCGGGCACGCCCTAGGGATGCTCGAGCTGCCTCGAGCCCGACTCGAGGAGAAAACGAAACGCCGCCACGAGTCCGGCGCTCGTCTGGACCAGCGGGCGCTCGTAGAAGCTGGCCCAGGCCACTGACTTGCTCCCTTCGTAATCGCTTTCGGGGATATGGGCGTCGTTCAGGTAGGCAAGCCTCACTGCGTGACCGATGATCACGTCGAGAACCAGATGGTCGTCGATGACGAGGGTGGCATTCTGACTGAAAAGGTCGGCCAAAGCCACGAGCGCCTCGACGCTGAGTTGTCGGTATTCCGGGGCCGGTATTTTGTTGAGAAGGTGCTCGATAAGAAGCGCGAACTTTGTCTCGCCGGGCGTCATTTCAGAGAGTACCGTACGGCTCTCGAGCCGGTTGCGACGCTCGAGCTTTTCCCCGATGACCAGCCCCTGACAGCGCGTCATGAGGTGCCAGACCCGCGAGTAGAAGTCGTCTGGGACAATATTAAGCATGCCTACGCGCCGCCTGTAGCTCCACCAGCTCCCCTCGATCTCCGGGGCGGGCGCGTCTGGAACGGTGTAGCGCAGCCTGCGCGGCTGCGTCCCCTGAATAGCCTCCTGGTCCTGCAGGGTGCGCTCGCGGGCGTTGTAGGAGCGCAGTACGCGCCGCAGTTGCGCCTCGATCTGCGAGGGTGGCTGGTGCATGAGCGCCTCGTACGCCTCGTCCTGCGTCAGTTGCTGCCGCTCTGCCAGGTTACTCACCAGCAGCATGATGAGGTGCCCCAGACGGATCGAGAGAAATCCGCGAAAGAGTCCGGGGTCGGCGCGGATGAGAAGCCCCAGATAGATGATGAGTTCTTGCGTCAGCACGCGGTCGCGGATGTCGTCGCGACAGAATTCGCGAATCTTGCTGAGCAGCTCGCCTTCCGGCAAGGGGCGTGTGATGAGGGAGTGCCGGCTGTAGGAGCGTCCGATAGTGATGGTCTTTTGCCGGACCAGAATATCGGTCAAACTGTCCGACAGGTCCACGTCTACCTTGCCCAGAAGCCCCGCGGTGCGCCGGATGATCGCCCAGAGGCGCAGTTCACCGGCGACGCTGTAGACCTGCTCGAGCCGCGCTGCGACGGTTTCGTCCGGCCCGAGCGAATGCTCGAGCGAAAAACGCTGCGCGAGCGTCGTGAGGATTTCGGCCTGCTCATAGAGGTTGCGGCTCTCCCTCAGGCGTGTGTGCAGGATTTCGGGGTCGGCCTCGAGTTCGGTGGCGAGTTCGGCTTCGGCGGTGAGCGGCTTGGTGCTGCGGCGGCTGTAGCGTAGGCGTTTAGATGCCTGCCGCTGTTTGTCCTGAATGGGGGCTGCAAGCTGAAAGTCGTGGAGGTTGTCGATGCGCTCGAGCGTGGCGGTCTGGCGCAGCAATCCGAGCGGGGCGAGCTTGACGGGGACCCCCGCGCAGGTGCCACTCCTCAGCTCGGCCATGAGGCCAAGGAGCGCCGTTTCATTATTCTCGAGGAGCGTCCGGGTCAGGTAGACCGTCAGGGTTGGGCGGCCCGTGCCGGACCAGTAGCGGTGCAGGTAACTCAGCTCCGCGCGAAAGCGCTCGGCCAGAAAATCCGGGTCGAGTGAGAGGTAGAACTCCTGGTCGTCGAAAAATGCGGGTGGGCAGACGACCACCTCGCCCGCGAGCCGAAACACGCGCGAGGTCGAGATGGTCTGAAGCCGCCGCTGTGGGCGTCCGCTAAGCCCGAGCTTGCTGTTGCGACCGATTTGAAAGTAGGCGTCGGTGAGTTCGGCTGCGCTCTGCAGGCGGACAGGCCGGATACCCTGCAGCGTCTCGGCCTTGACACCGCGGTCGGCGAGCGCCTGCTGCACGCTGTCGTTTTCCGCGACGAGTGCGAGCTGCACGACGGGCTGCACCCCTCGCCCCTTGCGCTGATGACGTCCGAGCGGGTCGAGGTCGAAGGGACTGACGAGCCCGTCCCCGAGCATCCGTGCGAGCAGGTAGAGGCTCTGTGCCCAGACCAGCGGAACGTTGGTGTTGGCGACGCGGCGCTGCGAGCCTGGCGTGGTCCGCTCCGCCTCGATCCCTTCTTCGGGCACGAAGTAGAGTTCGGGCAGCAGGGCGTAGCCATCCTGCTTGAGGGCGATTGACCCTAGCCTCCGCAGGTAGTGCCGCGCCTCGTCGGGCTTGCCGTAAAAAAAGCCCTCGAGTGCCAGATACGTCCAGAAGAGCGGCCATTCGGACTCGATGTCCTCGAACTGCCTAAGTTCTTCGGGTTCGTAGTGCAGACGGTGCTGCGCCTCGAGCACGGTCTGGTGGCCGTCGCGCAGAAAGCGTTTGAGGCCGTAGCGCCCACTCAGTTTTTTGAGGATAGCGCTGCGGGTGCGGTCGTAGATATCGCTGTCCTCGACGGCAAACGCCGGGTAACCGATAGCTGAGAGGAGCGCCGCGTCGACCTCCTTGGAGACCGACTCGCGGGGCAAGAGCGCCTCGAGCGTGATCCGGGCGCGGGCGATCTCGTCGGGCAGGACGTGAATCACTGAGGCTTGCGCGCCGCGCACACCGTAGAGGTTGAAACCGCTCAGGGCCTCGAGCGCCGCCTTGGCCATGGCGATCGACGAGGCGTTGAGTTCGGTCGCCCCGAGGTTGGTCTTGTCGCCGCGCTCCCAGATGCCGTAGTCGGGCGTGCGGTAGGTGCGACCGATATAAAAGACGAGGTTTTGCACGAAATTGACCTCATCCTGGGTATAGATGACCGTCAGACCCGAGGCGGTCATCTGGGCCAGCATCAGCAGGTAGATGGAGGTCGCGTCGAGCTGCAGATGCCCCCAGGCGTCGTCGCCCATAACGGTATCGCCCGTGGCGGTGTCGTACTTGGCGTGCAGGGCGTCGTAGGGGTCGAGGCTGCCCTTGAATGCCTCGACCTTGGGCGCTTGGCGCATCATCGCTTGCAGGAGACCGCGCATGAGTTTGACCACGGCGTGCTCGAGCTCGAACGCTCGCCCCGTGTCGTCGTCGTGCTTACGGTATGCCAGCGCCAGACCCCAGACCGCCAGGATGCTGTAGACGTTGTCGCGTACCCAGGCATGGCGATAGTCGCCGTGCGAATTGACCGCCGTACTCGCGGGCAGGAGACCGCTGACCGGGTGCTGGCGGGAGAGAATGACGTCGTTTATTTCCCTGTAATACGCGTCTAGCCGTGCACGCGCCGTTTCCCGAACCGTGTCGTCCAAGGCCACCCTTTCGTGTATGGTTCAGTCGTCGTTTGCTGATGTTCGGTTGGTCGCCCCAGCTGTTCACGGGAGCTGTTACGTCAAGCGAGTCATACTCGCCCTAGCGGACATCTTGACACGAAAATACCGACACTCGTTCGCTGTTTTCGCGTCACGTGTCACCTGTGTACGGGTCTGTCCTCACCGATCATGTCGCCATCCTCGTCGAGGTCGGGGAAGGGCTGGGCCGCCGCCTCGAGCAGTGCCGCTCGGCGCGGGTGCAGGTAGCGGAATTCTTGTGCCCGCCGTTCGGCTTCACCCATGCGGGGTGCATCGTAAAAGCCCGCCTCGCGCCGCTGCCGCTGCGCTTCGAAGAGAATGACCGCCGTTGCGACAGAAACATTTAGGGACTGCACCATGCCGAGCATCGGGATGATGATATGCGCGTCGGCGAGGGCCGCCGCTTCGTCCGAGACGCCGCGCTTCTCGTTACCCATGAGGATACAGGTGGGCCGGGTGTAGTCCACGTCGCGGTAGTCGCGGGCTGTGCTCGAGAGGTGCGCTGCGAGAAGCTGCACGTCCCCGAGTGCGTCTTTCGCCTCCCCAAGGGACGCATGTACGCGAAGCTCCACCCACTTCTCGGCGCTGGCGCTCGTTTCGTTATAGGTCGGCACGCCGCCCGTGGGATTGACCGCGTGGACGGTGGGGATGCCCACAGCGTCGCAGCTTCTCAAGATCGCCGAGAGATTGTGCGGTTTGTGGACCGACTCGGCGAGCACACTGAGATCGGGTTGCCGCCGCTTGAGCATGGCTGAAATCTTCTGGTAGCGTTCTTTCGTCACGCCTGAGCATACCGCCCGCCCTGTCTCTGCTTGACACTTCACGGAAAGGGTCGGTATTATCGCTCTTGCACTTGCCGAGGTGGCGGAATAGGTAGACGCGCCAGCTTGAGGGGCTGGTCTCCGTTAAGGAGGTAGGGGTTCAAGTCCCCTCCTCGGCACCAAAGAACCAAGCGGGCCTTCAGGGGCTCGCTTTTCGTTTGTCATGCTTGGGCTTATGGGGTAGCGCAGCCCATAGCGGCTACCGATTGTCCTCGAGGTCGCCCGGCAGGAGCGAGTAGATGAACGCGTCCGCTCGCCGTGTGGCGAATGCAAGGTAAGCGCGGAGCAACCCTTCACGCTGGAAGCCAGCATGTTCGAGGGTTCGTATCGAGGCTGCGTTTTGGGGTTCGACGAATGCCTCGAGCCGCGCGAGATCGGTTGCGCGAAACGCCCAGCTTGTGAGAAGGTGTACGGCCCTCGAGCCTAGACCGCGGCCCCGTTCAGCTTCCAAAAGCCAATAACCGACGCCCGCGACGCCTTTGACGGAGCGAAAGAGCAGGTTGATCTGCCCGAGCGCGCGATTGGAGCGCGCATCGGCGATGACGAGGGCGAGGCCTTCGCCGTTCGTCAGCCTCCTATGCTGGCGTGCGATGTAGGCCCGACCGGCCTCGGTGCTAAAAGGTACGGGTACGGTCGTCCCTTCTGGAATGTGAGGATCACAGCTTGCTGACTCGACACAGGGATAGTCGTCTTCACCCCAGGCACGCAGCGTGACGCGCCCATCTGTAAGGGGCGGGTCAGGATACTCGAGCAGCACGGGCACAGCTTAACGCATGGAAAGCAGCGTTCAACACGGAGGATGCAGTCAAAAACCGATCCCTGACTTCTTGCTTTCATACTCGCCTGCGGGTTTGGAGACTGTTTGAAAGCAGCCTTCCCGCCACCGCCGCCACAGAACCAAACAACGGTCTTTCGCGTTCTATCTGCCTCAGCTCGAGCGTCGCAAAGTGTTCAGGAACTTGAGCTTGCTTCGCTCAAGGGATTTGATACGAATCCTCTTGACAGCCTCCCGGCATCTTGCATATGATAGCGGACGGTTAGCACTCGCTTATAGAGAGTGCTAAGGATAGGGCAATCCAAAATGGAAACGCAGGAGGCTAGGAAATGGCATTAAAACCGCTAGGAGACCGGGTCATCGTCGAAATTCTCGATGAGCCGCAGACCACCGCGAGCGGCATCGTGCTGCCCGATACGGCCAAAGAGAAGAGCCAGAAGGGCAAAGTCATCGCTGTCGGCCCGGGCAAGCTGCTCGACAACGGCGAGCGTGCGGTCCTCGAGGTTAGCGAGGGCGACACCGTGATGTTCGCCAAGTATGGCGGCACCGAAGTCAGCCTTGACGGCAAAGAACTCATGATTCTGCAAGAGCGCGACATCATCGCGATCGTCGCGTAAGGGGAGACCATGGCTAAAGAACTGATTTTCCAGGAAGAAGCGCGCCGTGCGCTAGAGCGCGGTGTCAACGCTGTCGCTAACGCGGTCAAAGTCACCCTCGGGCCGAAAGGCCGCAACGTCGTCTTAGAGAAGAAGTTCGGTTCTCCGACCATCACCAAAGATGGTGTGACGGTCGCCAAGGACATCGAACTCTCCAAGCCGCTCGAGAATATCGGCGCGAAGCTCCTTATCGAGATTGCCTCGAAGACCAACGACATCACTGGTGACGGGACCACCACCGCCACGGTGCTCGGTCAGGCCATCGTCAAGGAAGGCCTTCGTAACGTCGCTGCCGGGGCCAACCCGCTCGCGCTCAAGCGCGGGATCGACAAGGGTGTCGAAGCCGCTGTCGCCGAAATCCGCTCCATGTCGCAGGCTGTCGAAGACACCAAAGCCGTCGCTGAAGTCGCCTCGATCTCGGCCAACGACCGCGAGATCGGCAGCCTCATTGCCGACGCGATGGACAAAGTGGGCCGCGACGGCGTCATCACCGTCGAAGAATCGAAGAGCCTCGACACCGTTCTCGACGTCGTTGAGGGGATGCAGTTCGACAAGGGCTACATCAGCCAGTACTTCATCACCGACACCGATGCGATGGAAGCAGTCCTCGAGGACGCCTACATCCTCATCTTTGAGAAGAAGATCTCGGCGCTCAAAGACCTTCTGCCCGTTTTGGAGCAGGTCGTCCAGACCGGCAAGCCCTTCCTGATCATCGCCGAAGACCTAGACGGCGAAGCGCTCGCGACGCTTATTGTCAATAAGCTGCGCGGCACGCTCAATATTGCGGCTGTGAAGGCTCCGGGCTTTGGTGACCGTCGCAAGGAAATGCTCCGCGACATCGCCGCCGTGACCGGTGGGACCGTCGTCAGCGAAGACCTCGGCCACAAGCTCGAGAACACCCGCATCGATATGCTGGGCCGCGCCAACCGCGTCCGCATCTCCAAAGATGAAACCACCATCATCGAAGGCAAGGGCGAGCAGGGCAGCATCGAAGCCCGCGTCAAGGCGATCCGCACCGAGATCGAGAACACCGACTCGGACTACGCCCGCGAAAAGCTTCAGGAGCGCCTCGCCAAGCTCGCCGGTGGCGTCGCTGTCATCCGCGTGGGTGCCGCGACCGAAACCGAACTTAAAGAGAAAAAGCACCGCTTCGAAGACGCGCTCTCGACCGCTCGTTCGGCAGTCGAAGAAGGCATCGTCGCTGGTGGCGGGGTCACGCTGATCCACACGGTCGGCGCCGTCGAGAAGATTGCGAAGTCGCTCGAGGGTGATGAGCGCACCGGCGCCATGATCCTGATGCGCGCTCTCGAGGAGCCTGCCCGTCAGATCGCCGCGAACGCCGGCGCTGAAGGCAGCGTCATCGTCAACGCCATCAAAGGCAAGAACGACGGTCGTTACGGCTACAACGCCGAATCGGGCGAGTTCGTCGACGACATGATCAAAGCCGGCATCGTGGACCCAGCCAAAGTGACCCGTACGGCGCTGCAGAACGCCGCGTCCATCGGTTCGCTGCTGCTCACGACCGAAGCCGTGATCGCCGACAAGCCGGAAAAAGATGATGGCGCAGCTGCTGCAATGGCCGGTGCCGGTGGTGGCATGGGCGGTATGGGTGGCATGGGCGGTATGGACTTCTAGGACTCAGGTCCAGTCCTGTAAAAAAGGGCAGGGGCATTGCGCCCCTGCCTTTTTTATCGCCAAGCGGCTGATCTGATCGATCTAGGCCACCGTTTCGGTCTTTAGCCGATGATTGACGGATTGTCTCACCTGTTCGATGATCTGTGCTTTTTCTTGTTCGAACTCGAGCGGTGAGGGGTTCCAGATGTCCTTTTTGAGGTAGCCAAGCGAAAAGAACTCGTACAGGCGTCGCTTGAAGAAGGCAAACATTTTATTTTTGGGCTTATTGTACTCGTGAATCGTCAGGCCGATATCTTTTAGGATACTGGTCCGGTGGTCGTCGGTTGCACCGATATAGACCACAGGAATGCCCATGGCGACGCACGGCATGGCGCAGTGTAGCCTCGACGTTACGACGAGCGCGGCTTCGTCCCTGTATACATCCAGAATGTTCTGGGCCATGCTGCGTTTGACCTGTTCATTGAGTATGTCGTTGCACCCTTGACCGATAATGACGCCCTTCCGGCGGAGATGCTTGGGTAGCGGGAAATTGGTATAGACGTCGACCAGGAAAATTTTGCCGT
>JBMDWS010000029.1:0-2375 GCA_048594695.1 Truepera sp.
GCGGCCCGGAGTTTCTGCCTAGCGCACGACATCCCGCTGCGCGTCACACGCACTGCCGAACTCGACAATCCCGACTACGCCAGCAACCCGGCCAACCGCTGCTACTTCTGCAAGCACACGCTCTACAGCGACCTGGAGAGCTACCGGCTCGAGTTTTCCAACTGGTGGATTCTCAACGGTACGAATCAGGACGACCTCGGTGATTACCGTCCCGGCCTCGCGGCAGGACACGAGTTTCAGGTTCGTTCGCCGCTCGCCGAGTGCAGCGTCGATAAGGCGACGGTTCGCGAGTTGGCAGCGGCCCTCGACCTCGAGTGCTGGGACAAACCCGCGAGCCCGTGTCTCAGCTCACGTGTTCCCTACGGTCAGCGCATTACGGAGAAAAAGTTGCGCCAGATCGAGGCGGGCGAACAGTTTCTTCACGACCTCGGCTTCAGCGTGTCGCGCGTGCGGCACGACAACGACCGCGCCGTCGTCGAGGTGCCGAGCGAACGGGTCGGAGAGCTTGAGCGCGTCGCCCCCGAAGTCCGCACGCACCTCCTGGGGCTCGGGTTCGCGGACGTGACCATCGACCTCGAGGGTTTCGTCTCGGGCAAGCTCAACCGCGCCCTCTCGTGAGCCTCGACGCGTCCGATCTGGCGATCACCCTCGACGGTGAGCGCGAAGCGCGGCTCGGGTTCCCCGAAGTCGTCTACGCTCAGCACAAGTCCGTCGCACAGTTGAGCGCGATTCTCGAGCTCTACCGGGCGCAGCGAAAAAACATGCTCGTCACGCGCCTGCAAGCCGACAAGGCCGCGCCCCTGCTGGACGCTGCGCCGGACGCCCGCTATCACCCGGAGGCGCGCACGCTTACCCTGCTCTTCAAGGAACCGAAACCCGTCCCCGGAACGGTCGGCGTCGTCTGCGCGGGTACCTCGGACCTGCCGGTCGTCGCAGAAACCGAAGAGACGCTGGCGTTCCTGGGTGTGACCTCGAGGCGCTTTGCGGACGTAGGGGTCGCAGGTATCCAGCGGCTCTTTGCCGTGTTGCCCGAACTCAAACACTGCGATGTGCTGATCTGCGCCGCCGGCTTCGAGGGGGCTCTCGCCTCGGTGCTCGGGGGCCTCGTGTCCCAACCCCTCATCGCTGTGCCAACAAGCGTGGGCTACGGCGTCGCCGAGGGCGGGCACGCGGCCCTTCACGCCATGCTTGCGAGCTGCGCCAACGGCCTCACGGTCACCAACATCGACAACGGTTACGGCGCGGCACTCGCCGCGTTCCGGATTCTCAAAAGGATGGACAGCCAGTGAACACCACCCCCCGGACACCTGCGGTACTCAAGATCGAACCCTTTTCCGGCCTCAGCGGCGACATGTTTCTCGGGGCGCTCGTCGAGCTTACAGACGGCGCGGACACCCTTCGCGCCCTGCCCGAGCGGCTCAACCTGCCCGAAGCCCGAATCGACATCGCGCGGGTCAAAAAGAGCAGCATCGACTGCCTAAAGGTGACCGTCACCGACACCTCCGCCGAGAGCAAACGGCCCCACCGGCACCTCAAGGATATTCACGCGCTCATCGACGGCTCGAGCCTCACAGACGCCGTCAAGAACCGAGCCAAGGCCATCTTTGGGCTGCTCGGGGAGGCTGAGGCGACGGTGCACGGCGTCGGCCTCGAGCGGGTTCACTTCCACGAGGTCGGGGCCGTCGATTCGATCGTCGACATCGTGGGTGTGGCGCTGCTGCTCGAGGAACTGTCCTTTACCCGCGTCTACTGCGACCCGATCTGCACGGGGTACGGCTTCGTCTGGACCGACCACGGGCGTCTCCCGGTGCCCGCCCCGGCGACCCAGAAACTGCTCCACGGCCTGCCGTCTTACAAGGGACAAACGGCTTCCGAGATGGTCACACCGACCGGCGCGGCGATCCTGCGTCACCTCGAGCCGGACTTCGGCGATCCTGTTCTCTCGCTGCAGAGGAGCGCCTACGGCGCAGGCCATAAGGATTTCGAGCACCCCAACTGCGTCCGCATCAGTCTGGCTGAGGAACACACGGGCGGCACCACGCGGGCTGCGACCCATACGCTGATCCAGACCAACATCGACGACATGCCCGCCGAAGGGCTCGGCGGAGCCTTTCAGGACTTTCTTTTGGCGCAAGGTGCACTCGACGTGTACCTCACCCCTACCCTGATGAAAAAGTCGCGGGCCGGGCTCAAGCTCGAGGTTTTGTGCCACGAAGTCGACACCGACCGCCTCGCGGATGTGGTGCTCGAGCACACCACCACCCTCGGTGTACGCGTGATCCCCTGTACGCGCAAAGAGCTGCACCGCGACACACGGACGGTTTCGACGCGCTACGGCGAGGTGCGGGTCAAAACAGCGCGCTTACCCTCCGGAA
>JBMDWS010000290.1:0-4069 GCA_048594695.1 Truepera sp.
TTGCATTTAGGCTTGGGAAAGGACTGAACGTTAAGGAGATCCTATGGACAGAATACCCGGCGCAATCCAGACAGCGAGCACCGCCTCTCGCCGCACCATCGCGACCTATACCGCCTACGCCGACGCGCAAAAAGCCGTCGACTACCTTTCCGACAACAATTTCGCTGTCGAAAAAACAGCGATTGTCGCGGAAGGGCTCAAGTTCGTCGAGCAGGTCACGGGCCGCCTCAACTGGGGCCGCGTCATCTCGACGGCTGCCGGGAGCGGTGCACTGACAGGCGTCCTCATCGGGCTTTTGCTTAGCGTGTTTTTCTCTGTACCCCTCCTTAGCATCGTCATCTACGGCCTCATCGTCGGGATTATTACCAGCGTCATCTTTAGCGCACTGGCCTACAGCATGACCGGGGGCCGACGCGACTTTTCCTCGGTTGGCGGTATGCAAGCCGACCGCTACAACCTGATGGTCGACGAGGACGCCGCCGACAACGCCGAGGGTATCCTTCGCGGCATGCGCTAAACAATCCGTGCGCTCAGGGAGGTTCCGCGCAGCGTTTGGTAAACGACGCAGTAACGTTCGGTGAGTTTGAGCAGCGTGGCAAGCTCCTCGGGAGTAGCCTGGGTCTCGAGCCTGTACGTCAGCCTGATCTCGGTAAACCCTACCGGCGCAGCCTTATCGACGCCCAAGGTTCCCCGAAAATCGAGGTCGCCTTCCGCCTCGACTTCACCGTGCTCGACGTCGATACCGAGCGCTGTGGCGACCGCCTTGAGTGTTACCCCGGCGCAGGCAACCAGAGCCTCGAGCAGCATGTCTCCCGAGCAAAGCTCGAGGCCGCTGCCGCCTGTCGCCGGGTGCAGGCCCGCCTCCGCCAGAGCGCTTCCGGTACTAACCTTGCACGTTACACCCTCTCCCAGCAGACCTGAAGCCCGCAGCGTAAGATGGGCCGCGTCCGGATCGTCCCGGTAGCGCGCTTTGAGGGGTGCTTGCAAACTCCTGAGCTGATCTTTGTCCATGTATGTAGTTTACGCGTTCACTACACGAAAACGGACGCCAGAGCATCTTAAGGTTAGCTTAAGCTTGTTGTCTCATACTCACTTCATGGACGCGAGCCGACCTAACGATTCATTGAACTCGCGTGAGGCTATTTTATGAACCATGTTCTTCCCGACGTTCCACTAGCGGTAGTTATCGCACACTTTCTCGCACTCATTGTGCTCTTTGCTCCACCCGTCGTGCGCTGGTTCCGGCGCTGGCAGCTCAAGCGGCAACTCGCAGACAACTTGAGCCCCGTCAGCACCTACCGCTCGAGAGCCTTGCGGCAACTGGGTTCTGCCGTGCTACCCCCGGGATCGCCCCTGAAAACCCGGTAGACGCTTTTCGGCATTCCGAGCGCGTGCTGTCATGCGGGCGCGCCTGAGATGTCATGCTGGAGTCACGGACCGCTTTTTACGATCATGACCGAAAGGAATGAACGTGAAAAGACTCAACTACGGCCCCGCTATCCTCCTCCTGATCCTCGCTCTGATTCTTGCCGGGTGCGGCACGAGCAGCCCAACACCTAGCAATCCGAGCAACCCCGCCGACCCAACCACACCAACGGAACCTGCCGACCCCGGCGCGAGCGGCTTTACGCTCAGCTTCAACCCTGCGACCCTCTCGCTTGCACCGGGAGGCAACGCTCAGGCTACCTTGACTATCACGCGGGGTAGCGCCTTTACTGGCGAGGTCGCACTCACCCTCACGGGCAGCGTCGTCGGTACGGCAGCAGATCCGACCAAAGTCAGCGGTAGCCTGACCCCCAACCCCGCCGACGGCGACAGCAGCACGCTCTCTCTCGTCGTTGGAAGCGAAGTCGCGGTGGGCACCTACGATCTCGTAGTCACGGGCTCGAGCGGCACACTCAGCCAGAGTGCCACACTGCGTCTCAGCGTGACCGGAGCGCAGACCGTGCTGCTCGTCGACGACGACCGCAGCGCCAACAACTACGATCCGGCCAACCCCAACATCACGCCGTCCGCCTCGGACACCATTTTCCAGGAGGTCCTGACGGCCCTCGGCGTCGGCTACAACATCTACGTCGTTCCCGGCGACGCCAGTGGTCCCAGTGCCGAACAGCTCCAGAACTATGAGACCGTGGTCTGGTATACCGCCTCGGCCTACGGCTCGGAGGGCAACATCGGGACCATCTCCTCGGCCGACGAGGTTTCGCTCAAGGCCTTTCTCGATCAGGGCGAGCGCCAGGCCTTGCTTTTCGCCAATTCCTACATCGACGGGATCGACTCGAGCTGGGACACCACCACGAACACCTTCCTGACTGACTACATCGGGGCTATCGGCGGCGTTGCCGACGTTCTCAACAACCAGGCGTTCGTCGCCAGCGGCGTCGCCGGTGAAGTCACCGAAGGCACAGCAGTCAACGTCGCAGCGAACACCCCGATTACCACCTATACCGACGTGGTCAACCCGGCCAGTAGCACCGATTCTCTGATGACTGTTCCCGCAGACCCCGACAGCACCGGCACCCGGGACGTGACCGTCGTTAGCGGCAACCCGGACGCGGGTACCGCAGGCACCTCGAGCGTCGTCTACATCGGCCTGGCCTATGAAAACATCGTCGATGTCGGCTCGAACAGCAAACTCACGCTGATGCAAACGCTGCTCGGCTACTAATCGCTACTCCCACCCAAAAGAGCCGCCCCTCGGGGCGGCTCTTTTTTCAGATCGTCAGGAAGAGTAGCACCCCACCCAAGACGAACAGGACTGCGCCTGCTCGAGCCAGCCTCACACTGTTCCGGATACCCATCATCTCCACGGTCGTCGGCGTCGCAAAAGGAAAGAGCCACAGGACGATGCCGAGGTAAACAAGCGTGACAGCCTGCCCCGGCACCCAGCGAAAGACCAGAAACACGAACGGTGCAGCGCAACCGAGCAGCATCGAAAAAGTGAAGGCTCGGGCGAAGCGGCACATCCGCTCGTAAAAGCGTCGCGTTTCCGGTTCGTGCCCAACATGGACGATTACAACGGCTTCACGTTCGCCCTGTCCCAAGGTTCGGGCTCCACGCAGGCGAAGTTCGATAAGTTCCTCGCCGGTCCTATGACACCAGACACATCGCGATAGATCCCTGACATGACTCACCGAAAAAGGCTCGAGTCCGCGAGCGTCCGCTTGAGCCCTTCCAGCACGACCCTCGCCCGGGTTGGTTCTAAAGTAATCGCCAGCCGCACCCCCGCCGCCAGCAGGTGCATGAGCAGGAGCGACTCGTCCTCGGTCGTTTCCCCGTAGCGCCCCAGGTCCCGCAACTTCCGTGACAGGATCGCCGCGTGCGCCGCGATGTCGGCTTCGTCGAGCCTTTGCAACGCTTTGTCGGCCTGGGTCGCACCCCAGATGTCGCGCAGGGCAGGGTAGCGCCCGTACATCTCATAGAACCCGTCGACCGACGTATCGAGGGCCGCACGGATACCGTCTGGCGCCACGACCTCGGCAAATGCCGCCTCGACGCAGACCCGTCCCTCGGCGTTATAGCGCTCGGCGAGTTCGGCAATCAGCGCCGTCTTGTCGGGAAAATACTGGTAGAGCGAGCCTATGGGGATCTCGGCGCGAAGCGCGACCTCGCTCATTCTCAGGGCGTCGCTGCCACCCGCCTCTAAAAGCATCGTCGTTACCACCAGGATGCGCTCGACGCGCTCGCGGCTACGCCGCTGGGTGGGTTGACGGCGCGCGATACTCGGCGTGGGTGGTTTGGTCTCCATCTTCACCTCTTGACACCTATAATATGAGGATTTATCATGTTTGTCTAATGTGAGCAAAGCTCATGTTAAGAGAGGTGCGTATGATGAGGCTTCAAGCTCGACACTTCGCCCCGGGAACCCGAAGTCAGCCCCGTGATACACGTTCGGAGGCTCGAGTCGCTCTATGTCAGGCCAACGGCGAGGGCTACCCGTGAGCAGCCTGCTGTCTGCTGCGTCGCTCCTTCTCGCGCTCGGCAGCGGGCTGGTCGCGGGCGTCCTCTACGCCTTTTCAGCCTTCGTGATGCGGGCGCTCGAGCAAGTCGCCTCGGGAGCCGAAGCCAT
>JBMDWS010000291.1:0-13218 GCA_048594695.1 Truepera sp.
GGGATGCGCAGGATTTTTATTTCTCTTCCTCATTACGCGGCAACCTTGCCGAAGGAACTCGAGCCCTTCCACCTCTATCCCACGGAAACGGAGGGCGTCTACGACACCCCCTACACCCCCCTCGACTCGCCGGAATGGAACAATCTCGAACAGGTGCTGACCCTGCTCGAGCATAGAGGCTCATGCAAGAACTGGAAGATCGTCGGTATCCATTAGCCGCTAACGGACGAAAACCACTCGAGCGCCCGGTAAAAGTCGAGTTTCGCCCGGTCGGCGTCGGTTGCACCGTAAGCCTGCAAAAAAAGTTCGTCGTAGCCTTCGCCAAAGTTATACCCGAGGCTCCAGCAGGCCCGCTCGAGGTCGCGGCAGCGGTCACTCAGCCCCGCCCAGCCGAGGTCGACAAAGCCCGAGAGCTTGCCGTCTTCGACAAAGACGTTGGGCAAACAGGCGTCGCCGTGCGTCAGGACGATGGTTTCTTCAGGTTGACGGTGGCGGAGGTCAGCGAGCGTCTCCCGCGCGTCATAAAGCTCGTGACCAAGCGCCACCTCCCGTTCGGCGAGGGCAAGCTCGAGCCGCCTCAGTTCACGCGCCACACTGTGATCGAAGGGGCAGCCCTCTGCGTCCGTTTCGTGAATGCGCCTGAGGGCGTGCGCCAGCTCCACCGTGAGCCGCCGCTTGACCTCCGGGGTGTCCCCATTGAAGGCGCTCAGCTCGAGCCCCGGAACCGCCGTCATCAGCAACCACGCGCCCGTGTCATCCTCGCCTGTGTCGACAACTTTAGGAACCGGCAGCCTGCCCGAAAGCCACGTGAGCCGCGCCGCCATGTCCCGAATTCCGTCGCGGCACACACTACCGGAGCGCTTCAGGTAGAGTGTCGGTTCTGCAGGGAGGGTAAGGCGGTAGACCTGCGCACCCGACCGACCACCGAAAACCGGCTCGAGGCGATAGTCTGAAAAAGCATCAGGGAGGTACTCGAGCATGCAGACCCATACTTTACGATAGCGGCAAGGATAACGCGTTTGTGTATGGACTCGAGCGGATTCTCGAGGAGTTGGCACAGAGGCTTAACGAGGTTGAAGACGAATAATGCGGTTTGCTGAAGTAAACACCGAGGAGCCGACATGAAAGAAAGAACACCCATCCACCCCGGCGAAGTCCTGCTCGAGGATTTCCTCATCCCGATGTCCATAAGCAAATATCGTGTGGCGAAGGATACCGGGGTAGCGCCAACACGTATTCAAGAAATTATCGACGGCAAGCGAGGCATCACAGCAGACACGGCTTTGAGGTTGAGCCGCTATTTCGGGACGAGCGCAGAGCTGTGGATGGGTTTACAAAGTGACTACGAACTGGAACGGACCCGGCTACAGCTTGGGGAGGTACTCGAGCAGGTAAAGCCTCGAGACGCAGCTTGAAGATGCAGAGCAGATAGATCGACGGCTTTACACATTCAAAGCCTTTAGAGCGACCAGGGCAAAAATTCTCGAGCCCCAGCCCTAAATTAGACAGCCCCCAACCACTCTCTTTTCAGCTCCGCAAACGTTCCCTCTTTTAGACTCTGCCGTATCTCCTCCATCAGCCGCGCCATAAAGCGCAGGTTGTGAACCGAGGCGAGGCGCTGCCCGAGTGGTTCGTCGGCTTTGAAGAGGTGCCGCAGGTAGCTCCGGGAAAAGTTCTGGCACGTGGTGCAGTCGCAGCCTTCTTCTAGCGGCCTGGGGTCGCGGGCAAAGCGGGCGTTGCGGATATTCAGGCGAAACTTGCTCGCGGGCTTTCCCTCATCGAAGCGCACCAGGATACCCCCATTGCGGGCGTTACGCGTCGGAGATACACAGTCGAAGGTGTCGCAACCGCGCTCAACCCCGTCGAAAATGTCCGCCACATCCCCAATACCCAGGAGGTGACGCGGCTTTTCACGGGGCAGGAGCGGCGTGGTCCAGGCGAGCACTTGCCGCATATCGTCCTTGGTCTTGCCGAGGTTGCCACCGATTGCCATGCCGCCAAAATCCATCCCCGCGATAATACGGGCGCTCTCTTTACGAACTGCCTCGAACGCGCCCCCCTGCACGATGCCGTAGAGCAGTTGTTCGTAGCCGTGCTGCGGGCCGTTTTCCTGAAAGTACTTTAGGGACCGTTCGGCCCAGCGGTGGGTCCGGGCGGCGCTTTTCGCCGTGTAGGCTTCGTCGTGGAGGGGGCTGGTGCACTCGTCGAAAGCAAGGATCATGTCGGCCCCGAGCGCCCGCTGAATGGCGATGGACTTTTCTGGGGTGAAGACGTGCGCCGAGCCGTCGATGTGGCTGCGAAAGCGCACCTCTTCCTCGGTGACTTTCATGAGCGGTTTCGTGCTCTGCGCCCGTCTCCCGGTCAGCACGCCGCCCGCTTCACCGGGAAAGATGTTGGCGATTTTGCCGACGCCGTGCTCGAGCCCAGCCCCCAACGAAAAGACCTGAAAGCCGCCCGAATCGGTCATCACGGGTTTGTCCCAGCCCATGAAGCGGTGCACGCCGCCCATCTCCGCGACGAGGTCCTCGCCGGGGCGCAGGTAGAGGTGATAGGTGTTGGCGAAAATGACCTGCGTACCCGCCTCGGCGGTTTCTTGCGGCGTCAGGGTCTTGACGGCGGCCTGGGTGCCGACAGCGACAAAAGCGGGCGTTTCGATCACGCCATGAGGCGTCTGCAAACGACCCAGACGGGCGTCACCATGCTCTTTAAGGATGTCGAAGGAAAAGGTCATGCTTTGTGCGAACGCTCTCTCACCGCTCACGAGTATACCCAACCGCCCGTGCGTACGGGGGAGTGCTAAGCTCGAGGGCGCGTGACGCTAATCCTGCCCGCCCAAAAGACACTTCCGCCCCTCGAGCCGCCCCCGCGTTTCGGACAGACGGCGTTCGACGCCTACCGCCCACAACACGCCACGCAGGAGGCTGCGCTGGAGGCCGTGCGGACGTTCGTCGAGGATCTCTCGAGTCCTACACCCGTAGCCTTTCGCTGGCCCTGGCAGAAAAAGGTCGCGCCGCCCGGTCATGGCCTCTACCTGGACGGCGGCTTCGGCGTCGGCAAAACGCACCTGCTCGCCGCGGCTTTCCACGCCTGCACGCTACCAGGCAAAGCGTACCTGTCGTTTCAGGAACTCGTCTACATCATCGGCGTCAAGGGGATGAACGCGGCCAAAGCCGAATTCGGCCGCATGAGACTCTTTTGTATCGACGAGTTCGAACTCGACGACCCGGGCAACACGCTCATCGTCAAGACCTTCCTGGCGCACGTGTTCGCCTCGGGGGGTGCTGTCATCACCACCTCGAACACGCCCCCCGAAGCACAGGGGCAGGGACGTTTCAACGCTCACGACTTCCAGCGCGAAATCCAGAGCATCGCCGAGAACTTTACCGTTGTGCCCCTTGCCGGACCCGACTACCGCCGCCGCGACCATCTGGCAGCCCTTTTGAGTGAGGCCGATCTAGGCGCACGCTTCGCAGACGAACGGGCACCCGAGCCCAAACTTCTGCTCACCTGGGACGAGCTTCTCGAGGAGATGACGCGCTACCACCCCATTCGCTACCGCGACCTGATCGGGCTTTTCGGCACACTCTATGTAAAAGGTGCCCGGACGCTCCCGAACCAGAACGACGCGTTACGCTTCGTGCACTTTATCGATAAGCTCTACGACCTCGGCAAGGGCCTGCGGATTTCGGGCGAGATACCTTTAGAGGAGCTGTTCGATCCCTCCTACAGCCGCAGCGCCTACGCCAAAAAGCACGACCGCTGTCTCTCACGCCTCTCGGAGCTGCTCGAGGAACGCTTCGACCCGTGAAGCTAGACTTCTGCTGATTCCTCTAAGGCTTCGTCTCCGTCTTCCATCTGCAGGCTCGGCAGGGTCAGGGTAAAACTCGTGCCCTCCCCCATCACCGAGGTCACAGTGATCAGGCCGCCGTGCTGCCGAGCGATCTGCTGTGCGACCGTTAGACCCACACCCGTCCCCCCCTGTTTGCGCTGGGTGTAAAAGCGCTCGAACAGGTAAGGCAACTCCTCCGGCGGCACGCCGACACCGTTATCCTGTACGCTCAGCAGCACCTCACCGGGGTTGGCCCGCACCTCGAGCATCACGGCCTCGGCCCCGGCAGCCTGCACCGCGTTGCGCACAAGGTTGCGAACGAGCTGCGCGAGCCGTTCGGGACTGCCCGCAATTTCGGAATGCTCCAGCAAGCCGAGCCGCACCCCCGGGTACTCACGGGCGATCTGCCGGGCCACCGACACAAGGTCCATAAGCTGCAAGTCGAGCGAGCGCTCGAGCTCCCCCCGCCCCAGCGTCAGCAGGTCCTTGGAGGTGTAGAGCAGTTCATTGGCGGCCCCCTGCGCCGCCTCGAGGCGGCTGTCACCGGGATGGGCCGCACGCAGCGACTCGAGGTGCCCGGCCACCAGCGTCAGGGGCGCAGCGAGTTCATGCGCGATCTCGGCGAGCGAGGCTCGCTCGGCCTGTTGCCGCTTGCGGATGTTGCGCAGCGCCCGGTTGAGCGCCTGCGCGACGGCGGCAACCTCGTCGCGCGGTCCCTGGTAGCCAATCGGCAGCGGCTCCGCCGGATTGACCTGCCGCGCCCCTTCAGCCAGGCGCGCAAGCGGCGTCAGCGAACGCTGCACCAGCACCAGCGTGACAAGGATTGTGCCGAACGCGATCACCGCGCCGCTCACTAAGAGCCCCCGCAAGAGGTCGCGGCGGTCGGCAAAGTCGTCGGTTACGTCGAGACCCAGACGAATCGTACCCGCACGGTTATCCGCGAGAAGCCATGGAACCGAGGCCACGAGGATCACACGCTCATCGCGGTTTATGAGGCTCGGGCGGTCGGCCTCGGGGAAAATCCCGACATCCTGCGGCCCGATCACCGCTTGCCCGGACCCCGCGACGAACTGCAGGATAAAGTCCTCGCTCGAGCTGGTCAGCTGGCTACCTACAGCACCTTCCCGTACCAGCGACTGCACCCGCCCCAGATCACGGAGCAGCAGTTCATTGAGCTGCAGCCGCTGCTGGCGCAAAAACGACGCGTAGGTGAGCGCGCCGAACAGCAACAGGCCCGAGAGCAGAGCCAGCGTCACGATCAGGCTGAGGCGCGCGTAGAGCGTCATGCTCTAATCTAACGGCTTGGTAGATGTGGAACCAAAAAGAGAGTGTTTGCAGGGTCTAGCGGACGACGTACCCCATGCCGCGCACCGTCTGGATCATTTCTTTGAGGTCGACCGTCGCGAGTTTGCGCCGCAAGTTCGATACGAAAACCTCGACAGTGTTCGAACCCGGTAAGCGTTCGGCCCCGTAGAGTCTGTCCTCGAGGTCTTCTTTGGAAAAAATGCGGCCCCGGTGCGTCAGGAACAGCTCGAGCAGCTTGAATTCGTGCGAGGTCAGCGGGAGCGGCTTTCCCGCAATGGTGCAGTAGCCGGAACCGGGCTCTAAGCGCAACGCGCCGTACTCGAGTTGCGCCTCGGGCTGCGCCCGTTCGCGCAGGCGCACGTGCACACGGGCCAAAAGCTCCTGCACGCTAAACGGTTTGGTGAGGTAGTCACTGGCTCCGGCATAAAGCCCCTCGACCCGGCTGTTGATATCACCCCGCGCCGTAAGCATGAGGATACTCGCGGTCGTTCCAGCCCGCCGCAACCGCTCGGCGACCTCGATACCGTCGATGTCCGGCAGATTGAGGTCCAAGATTACCAGGTCAAAGTCGCGCTCGCCCGCCTCGGTGAGCGCGTCGGTGCCGTTATTGACCACACTCACCCGGTGCCCGTCGTGGCTCAGCTCCTGCTCGAGCAGCTTCGCCAGACGCAGATCATCCTCGACGACGAGCAGCTTCGCGCTCACCGGAGCCCTTTCACAAAGCGCCGTCCGGAACGATTTCGACGCGATTGGCAATGCCCGTGTCGCCATTGATGAGTTCGACACTGAGCGCGGTTTCCCGGCGCGGGACGAGCAGCTCGAGCTCGTAACCTGCTCGCATGGCCGGCGTATCGCCACGCCCATCGACCTCGTAGACTGCTGTAAACGTGCGGACGTGTGCGTCGGTGGCACTAATCAGGTGGGTCACAGGCAGCTCCATACGAACCAGGGCGTGCTCGAGCATGGCCTTGACCATGACCTGCTGCTTCTGCGCCTCGCTAAAAGGCAAACCGCCCCAGGCATCGGCAGAAAAAAAGTAGCTCACCGGGCGCAAGTCCTCGACATTTGCGCTCACCTGAGACGCGAGCACTGTCGCCGCTCGCTCCAGGGTTCCCGAGCCTAGCGGCCCATGGGCAGCAGCTTGAGACAGCAAAACGAGGCCCGTCAAGAAGACCCCGCACCCCACTTTTTTGTCTCTAAACCCCAGCTTGCGCAGCACTAGGCCCACACTCCCAAAAGGCATTTTCGGGAAGGATCCCGTCGCTGCTCCCGTCATCGGGTGGGACTTCCTCGGTATCTCCCCCATCGTCGGGTGGCGTAACCTCACCGTCGTCCTCATCGTCGGGCGGGGTTGCCTCGTCCCCACCATTGTCAGAGGGCGGCACCTCTTCGGAACCGCCATCATCGGCTGGGGGGGATTGCTCTTCGCCGCCACCATCGGGCGGCACCTCTTCGGAACCGCCCCCATCGTCGGGTGGTGTTACCTCGCCGTCGTCAGCCGGGGGCTCGTCGGTTTCGCCGTCGTCAGCCGGGGGCTCTTCGGTTTCGCCGCCGTCATCGGGGGGCACCTCTTCGGAACCGCCGTCGTCAGCCGGGGGGGGCTCGTCGGTTTCACCATCGTCAGGTGGAATCTCTTCGGAACCGTTGTCATCAGCCGGGGGCACCTCTTCGGAACCGCCATTCTCCGGCGGTGTGTCTGCTTCGCCATCATCGGCTGGCGGAGAGGCAGCCCCGTCCCCTTCGGGCGTGGTCGGCCCAGCAGAGACAGGCGAACCCGGGGTGGTGCTGGTGTCTTCGTCCTCGTTCTCAGCCTCGTCGCCCTCGCTCTCCGTTGTCGCCTCGGAACCGCTGGCTGCTTCGGACGGATCCACCGCGCTTTCCGTTTCGCTGCTCGCGACCGAGTTCGTTCCACTGCTCGTCTGCGAGTTAACGGGCATGCTCGATTCCTCGACCGGGGTGAGCACCTCGTCGTCGTCCTCTTCAGACGCTTGGGCAACCTGTTCGGTCACAGCTAGCGTGACCTGCTCTGCTGCAAGGAAGTCGGCGAGAGCGACGACCTGGTCTCCCCAGATGACCTGCAAGCTCCCGTCGGCCTGGACCTCGCCGCTTAGCGGGATAACTTCACCCTCAGGGGTCGCCAGAACCATCTGCACCGACGTTCCCGGTGCTGCTGCAGCGCCGAGCGAGAGCTGCAGCTCTCCGCCCACGACCTTCCCAGACCCGAGCAGCATCGTCTGCTCGGCATCGGTGATCATCACCTGGGTTTCATCTGGGAATCCTGCCGCGAGGCTTACCGCACTACCCGCAAGCGCCAGCAGGGCGAGCAACAATCTTTTCACATCCGACCTTTCACACATACGCCGATGCCGCTTCCCGGCCCACCGTCTCCACTTGCCCCCGAACACATTCGCCTCGGTGCAGCGATCTATGGTGGAAGTATGCACGCCCAACCTTAATGGAATCTTAATAACTCGGGTTGATCGATACGCCCGAGAATATCACGGACGATTGCGGCGCTACCACCCGCCTGTCCCATACGGGCTCGCCCGACACGAGCGGCCCGTTCGTACAGGGAGGGGTCTTCGTAGAGCCTGCGAAGGGTCTGCAGAAGGGCGGCCGGATCGCGCTCGGACACGCTCACAGCCTCTCCGAGAAGCCGTTTCTGGTTTTGGATGAAAGGTCGGCTGTAGATGGGTGGCAGCGGAAACGTGACAATGGGCAATCCGAGGGCGGCGGCCTGTTCGTGGGCGGTGCCCGCCGTTCCGAGAACGAGCTGCGCGGCGTGCAAGACAGCAGCAAAGCGGTTTTTGAAGAGGTAGATCCGACTCGCTGCGTGACCCGAAGGGACGGGTTCACGGCCTGCCCCTGTGTCTTTTCGAATATCTGTCTCTACACCCGTCCACAGGTCCGGCCCCGACTCGAGCCAGCGCCAGCCCGGAACGACAGGTAACGCCGCGCCCGTCCAGGCGATGAGGCCGAGTGCCTCGGGCCAGCTCGAGAGCGTTCTCAGCATCGTGACGAGCGCCTCGTCGCGGTGGCTGCGCGTGCCAGGCAGCAGGGCCACGACAGGGCGATGAGGCGGCAACGTAAGCGGCAGCCCTTCGTAACCGAGCGCGTCGAGCATGGGGTTTCCGGGTGCGCTGACGCCAAGTCCATAACGCTGCAAGCTCTCGGCAGTCGGCACGTCTCTCAGGTAGCTGTGACGCACGGTGCGGCGCATCAGGAAGCGCTCGGGAGCGCTGATGCGCTCCATGAAGTAGCGGTTGGGTCGGCTGCGCGTCTTTTGGTGCGCCGAAACGAGCGTCTGAACATAAAAACGGGCCGAAGTCTGGACCAGCGTGCCCAGGAGCAGCGCATAAACGTCACCGATAACGACCAGCAGGTCGGTCTCGAGCCGCCGCAGTGCGCGGAGCTGCGCGGCAGTCATGGGCAAAAAACCTGCGCGCATGTCGGCCCAAAAGGCAGAGGCCGTATGCATCATGAAACCGCCGCTCGGCATCTCGCGGCGCGGCCCCAGGATAGGCAGCTCGAGGGCTTCATAGGCCTGGCCCTGCCCGACAGTAGGAAACGCCTGAAGCTCGAGCCCCGGCGCGTGGGCTCGGAACGCACGTGCAAGCTGCACGCCCACGGCGTCCTCACCGTGGCCGTTTGACAGTAGGGTGGCGCGCACGGCGCTCAGTCTACCTTGGTCAGGGTGGCGACATTGAGTTCTGGCTCAGCGGGTTTTCAGGTTCAGGGGCTTTTCAGAAACTTCCAGCTCAGGTTCTAAACGCCCACACGATGTAGAGCGGATCGCCCTCGACGGGCTCGAAATGATCACTATACGTGCGCCCCAACTCGGGCACGGCCCCGAAGTAGGATCGCACCAGGCGCAGACGCGCCGCGTCGTCGGCAGCACGCCAGGCAAGCACGGCTTTGCTTTCGAACAGGCTGTGGGAGAACGCGACAATAAAGGGGGCGCCTGGCTCGAGACTGCGCGCCACTTCCGCGAAGACCTCGGTCGGGCGCACCAAGTACTGCACGCCCTCCGTACACACGACCCCATTGAGGGACCTGTCGAAAAACGGCAAAAAGCCCGGCAGGTTCAGGTCGAGCACCAGATGATCGCTGAGGCGGGGGTTGCGCTCCAACTCGTCGACGTTGAGGCCCAGGCCCGTCACCCGCGCGTAGGCGTCGGGCAGATGCGAGACGAAACCCGCCATCAGGTCTAGGATGTGCCCGTCTGGGGGCAACAGTTCGCGGTATCGCGCTTCGGCGGCGGCAGAGGCAGAGGCGCTCAGGTGCGTGGCGAAGTGCGGTTCTCGGTACGCTAAAGCGTCTTGCCGCTCGTCGTCGCGCCGAAAGAATTCCGGGAGCAGCTTGGACATGACACTAGCCTGACCTTTTCACACTCAAGACTCAGCATTCCAACTCACCTTTCGCCTGCAAGCCACCTTACAGTTGCGTGGCGTATCAGGCTCTCGCCAGGCAAAAACGCGTGGCAGACGACAACAGGATATTTTCAGGAATCACGCAGTCTGGGCGCAGCCCCCCAGGAGAGTTTGGTTCGCAGGATGTCGAAGTACGAATGCTTGTCCGACGAGATGAGCATGAAGTCGGTCGGGGCCGCGCAAACGGTAAAGTGGTCGTCCGGGCGAAGGTCGTAGCGCTCGTGGCTATCGACTACGAGCGCTAGCTGATCGACCGGGCCAGACACGCGAAAGCCGACCTCCGACGCGCCCTCGAGCACGATCGGGCGGTTGGTCAGGGTGTGCGGGGCGTAGGGCGTCACCATAAAGGCCCGGAGGCCCTGGCTCAAAATCGGCCCGCCGAGCGAGAGCGAGTACCCTGTCGAGCCCACCGGCGTCGAGATAATGAGACCGTCGGCGCGGTACTGCGAGGCTCTGGCCCCGTTGACCTCCATGTCGATGTCGATGAGGCGGCTCATCACGCCCTGGGCAATCACGACCTCGTTCAAGGCGTGGAGGGTGCGCGGTCCGTCGCCCGTGTGGAGGGTCGCCTCGAGCATCATCTTGGGGCTTAGTCGCCAGCCCGTGATCGGCCCGCCCTGCAGGTACGCCTGCAAATCCTCGACGCTGTGCTCGGCCAAAAAACCGAGCTTGCCGAGATTGACTCCCAGCGTCGGCGTGCAGGAACCGACGAGCCGCCGGGCCGCTGCGATAAGCGTGCCGTCCCCACCGATGCAGATGATCAGGTCGGCGTCCTCTTCGGCGAGGGGCAGTGTGCCGTCGGCGTCCTCGACGACAGTGATACCAAGCGTGCGAAGATGCGTCGCCGTCTCCCTGACGAGGCTGTGCGCCTGCGCCTTGTAACGACTGCTCGTCACCACGACACGCCGAAGCTCCCGCACGGACAGCGTAAAGGGTTCCCCGAAAGGCGACCTGTTTTCTCCGGTGGCGATCATGAAATGTTCACGGTCTCAGTACGGAGTCACGCCTAAGCGGCCCGATGCGGTTCAGCACCCATACCACTACGTCCTCTAGCGTGAGGTCGCGTGTGTCCAGATGCAGCGCGTCCGGGGCCGGACGAAGCTGCTGGGCGTCGAGCGCGTCGCGCCGCCTTAGCGCCTCGGTCACAGTCTCCAGATCGGCAGCGCGCTCCCCGACCCGGCGCATGGCGCGCACTTCCGGGGGCGCGTTCAGATAGAACTTGTGTGGGGCGTCCGGAAAGACCGCCGTGCCCATATCGCGTCCCTCGACCACGAATGTGCCTGGCAGCTCGCGCAGGCGCGCGTCGACCCATGCCCGTACCAGAGGGTGCCTGGCGACGAGCGACACGCCCGCGTCGACGGCGTCCGAATGGAGGAGCGCGTCCGGCAGGGGTTCTGCGTCCACGAGAACGCGGTTGGGTTCACCGTGCCTGATAGAGAGCTCGAGCACTTGATCGCCCAAAAAACGCACGAGGGCCGATTCATCCGTCAGGGCGACCCCGTCGCGTTGCGCCAGGTGGGTCGCGGCTCGGTAGAGCAGGCCACTCGAGACGAACGGCACACCGAGCGCCTCGGCGACAAGGCGCGCCACACTCGACTTACCCGACGCCGCGGGTCCGTCGAGCGTGATGGCACACTGCTTGCCTGGGCGCGTTTCGGTCGTCATTTCGCCGTCCATCATACGGGCTGCCTGCGCCATTAGAGGGACGCCAGCACGCCGAAAAAGTTCGGGAAGGTCTTGGCGACGCAGGCCGGGTCGCGGATCACGATACCGGGTAGCCGGAGCCCCACGAGTGCGAAGGCCATCGCCATGCGGTGGTCGCCATAGGTGTCGATCTCGACTATCCCCGACGGAGGCCGCTCGAGCGGGTGCACGACGATAGAGTCCGGCCCTAACTCGACTCGCGCCCCGAGTTTAGTCAGCTCGGTCTCGAGCGCGCTCAGGCGGTCGGTCTCCTTGATGCGCAGGTTCCAGATGTTTTCGATGCGCGTCGGAGCGTCGGCGAAGAGCGCCACGACAGCCAGCGTCTGCGCCTGATCGCTCATGTCATTGAGGTCGAAGGTGCCGCCTCTCAGGCTCGAGGCGGGCGCAACGATCTCACAGGTTTCATCGGTCCAGGTCACGCGGCAACCCATCTGACCCAGAACGTCGGCGAGGCGTTTGTCCCCCTGCACCGAGCGCCTGCCTACGTTTTCGATCCGCACGCGCCCGCCGGTCAGCGCCGCCGCAGCCCAGAAGTAACCTGCCGCCATCGCGTCGCCCTCGAGGTCGTAGGCGCGAGCCTCGTAGCGAGCAGGCGGAACGGTAAAACGCCCGTAGCCCTCGCGCTCGACAGGAACCCCGAAGTCACGCATCAGCCCCAGCGTCATGTCGATGAAAGGTTTGGATTGCAATTCGCCCGTGACAGTAAGCGTAACGGGGGCCTCGGCATAGGGTGCCGCCATCAGAAGCGCCGAGAGGTACTGCGACGAGGCGCTGCCCGCGATTTGTGCCTCGCCCCCCCGCAGCCCCGCCGCGTCGACCACGACCGGTGGACAACCCGTTTTCAGCTGCGACTGCGCGTCGGCACCGAGTTGGTTGAGGGCAGCGAGCAGGTCTTGAATAGGGCGCTCGCGCATCCGGGCGTTACCGTCCAGCACGTAGCGACCCTGGCCCAGCGCAACAAGTGCCGTCAGAAAGCGGATCGAGGTGCCTGAGAGCCTCAGGTCGAGACGTGCCTCTGTGGCGGGGAGAGCGCCACCCTGCCCGTGAACGGTGAGGGTATCGCCAGCGACCTCGAGCGGGATGCCGAGCGTCCGTAGGGCGCCGATCATTACCTCGCTGTCCTCGGCCTCGAGCGCGCCGCGCAGCGTCGAGACGCCGTCCGCGAGCGCAGCGACGACGAGCGTCCGGTTGGTCAGGCTCTTGGACCCGGGCACGCGCAGCACCGCGTCCAGGGGAGGTTTGGGTTGAATCGCCAGCACATCGGGGAGAACCTGCATATGGCTTCAAGAATAGCACCCCGTCCTCATGTACTGCGCACGGCACGAGCCAGCGCCGCGAGGGTTTTATAGTGGGCACATGGTTCCCGAAAAGATGCAATCCATCGTCCAGACCTTCCAGACCGCGCCCAAGCAGATGCGCCTGCAACTGCTGCTCGAGTACTCCAAAAAAGTTCCGCCGCTACCCCAGGACCTCGCCGAAAACCATGACGAGCTCGAGCGGGTCCACGAGTGCCAAACGCCCTTTTTTATCGCCACCGAGGTAGAGGACAACAAAGTCCAGTTCTTTTTCGACGCGCCGCCCGAGGCCCCGACTACACGCGGCTTCGCGGGCGTCCTGTCCGAGGGCCTCAATGGCCTCTCCCCCGAGGAAGTTCTGGGTACACCCGACAACTTTTATGAAGACCTCAAGCTCGGTGAGGTGATTTCGCCCCTGCGCCTGCGCGGCATGACCGCCATCATGGGACGACTCAAGCGGCAGGTGCGCGAGCAGCAGGGGCTCGAGTAGTGCCCCCGACCCATCGGTATGCTGCCAGTCCCGGTTTTCTGCACGCCGACAGGGTCCCGTTAGGGTAGCTCTGAAGCCACCAAGAACGACGCTACGAACGAAACGCGGCGCCAGTCATGAACTGCCGGAGTCGTCGCAAGGCTTAGTGGCGCACTCAGTTGCAGG
>JBMDWS010000292.1:0-2814 GCA_048594695.1 Truepera sp.
GCCCGCTCAAACCACTCTTGCTGAGCCTGCTGGTCCTGCTAGGACTTTTGGCCCCGGCTGCGTCGGCCCAGAGCGTCAACATCTACGCCAACGTCGGCTCGCAAGAGGTCGGACCGCCCCCCCCCAACTGGTTCTGGTACGACGCCGTCAAGGAGGCCCTGGGTATCGACGTCACGATCTCGTGGAGCACCGACGCGGCGCAGTACGGTCCCAAGCTCAACGTGCTGGCCGCCTCGAATAGCCTCCCCGATCTCTTCCTGACCGACCTCGCCACCTTACAGCAGCTCGTCGCGCAGGGGCTCGTCGCCGACTGGACGCCCTATCTCGAGCAGATGCCCACCTTCGTCGCGGATCGTAACGTCGAGGCGCTCGCACCGATCGGCACGATCCAGGGCGGTCATTACGGCCTGGTTACCAAGACCGCTTTTCCCTACAAAACCGTCACGGTCATCCGTCAGGACTGGCTCGACAAGCTCGGGCTCGAGACCCCCAAAACGCTCGACGAATACCTGAGCGTGATGGAAGCCTTTACCACCCAGGACCCCGACGGCAACGGGCGCAACGACACCTTCGGCTTTTCCGGTGCTGCGGGCGACACGGGCGCTCTCGGCGGCTTCGATCCGATCTGGGGCGCGTTCGGGTCGCTCGGCACCGGCATCGCCAGCTGGAAATTCGTCGATGGGCAGCTTGTCGCCAAGGCTGCCGACCCGAGCCGTCTGGAAGCGCTCGAGTTCATCAACAAAATGCATAAGGCGGGCGTCATCGACCCGGACTGGGCCGTACAAAAGGGCCTCGACTTCCAGACCAAGTGGCTCTCGGGCAAGATCGGCATCTTCTCGTTCGACTGGTGCGCGACCTTCTGCCGTCAGGGCTACGAGGACTTCGCCTCGGCCAACCCCACGGGCAGCCTGAAGATCATCGACCCACCGGTCGGCCCCAACGGCGACAGTGCAGCGGGCTGGTACTCGCAGGCCGGGCAGATGTTCGTCATGTCGCAAAAGGCCGTCGATGAAGGTCGCGCCGAGGACGTGGCGCGGCTGCTCGAGTGGATCAACAGCGACGGCTACTACCTCACGGCCTTCGGTCAGGAAGGGGTCAACTGGGCCCGCGACGAAGAGGGACATATCGTCCCCGGGCCGGAGTCGTTCCTGGACTCGGCGAACCTGGTGCTGACTCAGCTCAGGCCCTACGCCTACAAGGGCTCCGAAGAGGAGTACCGCGCTCGCTACGACAACACGTTCGAGGCCCCCAACGGCGAGACCATCTCGGTCTGGGACATTTTGACGCGCGCTGCCGAACTGCCCAAGACCGACCTGACCGACGAGGCCATCCTGCCGCCCGCCTCGCCCGCGTTCTCCGCCGACCTCGAGCGCACCATCAACGAGGGTCAGCTCCAGTTCGTGCTCGAGCAGCGCCCCTTTAGCGACTGGGACGCCTACGTCGCGACCCTCAGTGGGATCGGACTCGAGCAGTGGAAAGCCGAGGCGCAGCAGGTCGCCCAGGATGCCGGACTGCTCCAGTAGCGCAGCCCGAAAAGGTTAGATCGACTCTAATAAGTAGAGAGCGTCCGGGGGCGCTCTCTATCCTTTTGCCCTCGACTTTTACCGCCGTTATCCAGCTTCCGGCAGGAGGAGCCCCATGAAAGGAACGCGCTTTCCCGCCGAGCGGCGGACGTTTCACGACCCCGCCACGGGGTCGCGCATCACACAGCTCACCGACCATAAAGCGCACAGCTACCCGCTCTATTTCACCAACAGCGGCTGGTGGGACGGTGGGCGTCAGCTCCTGTTCGCCTCCGACCGGGGCAATATGAGTAACCTCTACAGCCTCGAGCTCGTTAGCGGCGAGATCACCCAACTCACCGACCGGGGCCAGCCCTCTGAAACCTCGCTCCTTTTCAGCAGCCTGAACCCGCAGCGCGAGGAAGCCTATTACTGGTATGGTCGCACGCTCATCGCGCTCGAGCTGCGCAGCACACGGGAGCGCACGCTCTACACGGCTCCGGAAGGCTTCGCCACCAACATGACGAGCGTCGGTGCCGATGGGCAGAGCGTCTACACCGGCCTCTACGAGGACCTCTCGGCACGCTTCCGGGTGGATTTGCTGCGCGGCTACGTCGGGTTTCGGGAGTACTGGCAGGCCCAGCCCCTGTCGCGGGTCGTGCGTATCGACGTGGAGCAGGCCCGCGCCGAGACGATTCTCGAGGAGCGCCACTGGATCGGGCATGTCAACGCTTCACCCACGCAGCCTCACTTGTTGACTTACTGCCACGAGGGACCGTGGGACGAGGTGGACAACCGCGTCTGGGGCCTGGATACAGTAAGCGGACGCTCCTGGCCCATCGTTCCGGCTGCACCGGGAGCGCGGGTCGGACACGAGTACTGGTTCGCCGACGGCATCCACCTCGGCTACCACGGCAAGACAGCCACCAGAGACGCATTTTTCGGTTCCGTCCGCTTTGACAACAGCGAGCACGTCGAGAGCGCGTTCCCCTATCATTCCCAGCACGTTCACAGTAATAGGCTCGAGCTCATCGTCGGCGACGGCGACCGCGACAGGCCGCAACTCCTCTTGTGGCGCTACCGGAACGGCGTTTTCGACCCTCCCCGAAAGCTTGCCGACCATAACAGCGCGGCCCACGTCCAGATCACGCACGTCCACCCGCGCTTTACCCCCGACGACACGCAGGTCCTCTACGCCAGCGACGCGTCGGGCTACGGCAACCTCTATTTAGTGGACGTTCCGGCGCTCGAGACCCTTCCCGAAGCGTCGCTGTGACCTCAGGAGCGCACCGGGGTAAAAGCTACCAGGGTG